>JAEZIV010000410.1 GCA_023436515.1 Bacillota bacterium | reverse complement strand
CATAGGAGGTGATAATCAAATCAGTTTTAACCCCATCTCGAATAAGCCCCTGGCGCTCGGATTTATTGCCTGTTACTGCAGTAAAGGTCAAATCGGGAGCAAACTTCTGAACCTCGGCACACCAGTTATAAATTAAGGAGGTAGGAACAATAACAAGGGAGGGGCGATGCTCTCCTGCCAACTGTTTGTCAAGCTCCAGCAGCGTAATAACCTGTAGAGTTTTACCCAGCCCCATGTCATCGGCCAAAATCCCACCTAACCCGTAGTGGGAAAGAGTTTTCATCCACTTGAAGCCAAGCTTCTGGTAATCCCTGAGAGTCCCTCTTATGCTTCCTGGAACCTTGTATTCCGTTTCAGCAGGGTCCTGAATATCATGTATTAATTCCTTCAGAGCGGTATTTCTCTCAAAAAACTTCATTCCGCTTTCTTTAAGTATGTTATCTATGTATAATGCTCTATACTTGGGTAATTGAATGAATTCCTTTTCAATATCGGAGGAGCTCAGATCGAGCTGCTCCAATATTTCAGCCATATTTACAAGCCGCTGGGCATCAAGTGGCAGAAAAGCCCCATCCTTAAGGCGGAAGTACTTCTTCTTCTGCCGGATACTTTCAAAGATACTTGCAAGCTCATTTCTTTCAACACCTTCAATATTAAAATTGAATTCTAAAAAGCCATTTATGCTGTTAAGCCGCAAAAACCCTGAAAAGGAGGGGAGTCTTTTAAAGCTCAAGGCTTTAAAGCTCTCGGAGTAATAAACCTGAGAGTGCTCCTGCAGCTTTGGAATAACTGAATTAACAAAATCAAATATTTTATCCTCTTCATCCAGATAAATTCTGTTGCCGCTTACCTTACATTCGGTTTCGGCTAATATATCAAGAATATTCCCCTCTACTTCCAGATTCCTAATGAGAATCTTATCAAAGGGAGATCTGTTTCTGTCGGAAGAAAAGGGGTTAATTACCCTTTCCCCGTATTTAAACCTGACATCGGCGGTTATAATATCCTCCAGCCTGTCAAGATATATTTCAGGCTCAAATTCCGGCTTCTCTACAATAGCCTGCAGCTCATCATCAATAAATACATTTCCCGCCTTCTCCATATATGGGAGAAGCTCTGTAAACAACCGTTCCTTATCGTTGTCCATAAAGCTGATTTTGTTGTTATTTTCCTTTTGAACATACTGAACAAAGGGCCTGAGATATTCCCTTTGGTGTTTGGAAACCCTGTAGATGGATTTGTTGTATAAAAAGTACTCACAGTCAGCCGTTAACATATGGAGAGGATATGTTGTGTCAATGATAAGGTCCACAGTACTGGAGTTTTTTGTTAGCATAAAATTAACGGGAATATCTGTCGAGTGTATAGTGACATCTTGATGGGCTTCGCCATCAAAAACCACTTTGAAGCTTAGGTCCTGCAAAAGTACCAGCAACCGCTTCAAGGCACCGTCAGAAAGAAAAATTTCCTTGTCCTTGAATATACTTTTTTTGCTTTCACCGTTCATATAATCAATAAGGTTTTCATTTTGCCACATTTCAGTCAGGTAAGAAATAATTAACTCATCCTGTTCACTGAATTTGTGTACATCGGGATCAAAGGAAAACCCTTTGCCGTAAACCAATTCTCTTTCATTCTTAAGACAGTCCAACAGTTCCCCAACATTCCTGACAATGTACATTCTGTCAGTTCCCAAGCGTAAGGACAGAACCGCTGCAGGGCCTCTTCGTGTATATGCCGCTCTACTTTTCGAATACAGCTCCAGGGTATATTCAACTTTTACAAGGGATTTCATATTTGAGGACTTACCACTAAAGAAATCAAAAATTTCTTTTGCAGCCTTTTTATGAGAAGCCGAATTAAAGAAACCTTGCTCGTCCTTGGATTTAATAAGCAGCAGGACTGCAGTTATATGCTTGCAGCAGCTTTCATTTTTTACATTGTCCGGACAGCTGCAGGAATAGTTTCTTAAATTACCCTGCTTATTGAACTGAACCTGTACATTATAAGTTCGTGTACCTAATACAGAGGCGTCAAAAAGCAGCAGTTCCTCATTAAAGGACACTGACTTGATTCTGTTTGCTTTATAGTAATCCAAGCCTTTTTTGAATTTCATTGGGGTTGATAAGTAATATATACTGTCTTTAGAAACTTGAAACATTCATATACTCCATGGTAATTAATAAAAATAGCCTATCCTTCTATTATAACCAATTTCGAAGGCAATTACCATTATTTGAAATATAGAATGCTGTATACACTCAGTCAAAAAGAGGACTTATGGATTGATTGTTTTGAATCCTGACTATGCACTCTGCAAATAAAGGAGCAGCAGATAATGTACAGACTTTTTCGCTTTCGTCAAGGTTAGGACTGAACACTGTATCAGTGGTAATTATTTTCTCAATACAGCTGTTGTTAAGCCTTTGAAGGCCACTTTCATTTAACAGTGTATGGGAAACACAGGCAAAAATACGTTTTGCACCGTGACTTTTAAGCATATCAGCCAGGTTTATCAGTGTACCTCCACTGATTACAAAATCATCGACAATAACTGCATCCTTATCATTTACATCGCCTATTAATTCAAGTATTTCGGCATTCTCATTATGATCGCTCCGTGTTTTGTCACCGATTACTGTGGGAACATTTAAGTACTTTGAGTAAGCTCTTGCCTGCTTGGCGAAACCTGCATCGGGGGAAACAATAACATAGTTGTCCAACCCCAGAGTTCTGATGTATTGGCAGTGAAGAGGCATGCCGATGAGGTTGTCTACGGGTTTTTTAAAGAAGCCCTGTACCTGAGGACTGTGCAGATCCATAGTAACGATTCTGTCTGCGCCTGCAAGCTCGATACATTCTGCGCAAACCCTTGCCCGTATGGAAACCCTGGGCTCGTCCTTTTTGTCTCCCTTGGCATAACCGAAGTAGGGAATTATAGCGGTTACAGACTTTGCACTCGCCCTTTTAAAGGCATCCAGCCAGAAAAGAATCTCAACAAGCTCATCATTTGGCTTAAGACCGATTGATTGAATAAGGTATACATCCTTACCCCGGACAGGCTCCTCAATTCTGACAAAGGTATTTCCCTCTGAAAAAAGCTTTACAGTTGACTTACCTAGAGGCACCTCGATATGGCTGCAGATTTTCTCGGCAAAGGCCCTTCCCGAGCTTCCGCTGAATATCTTAAAAGTATCCATTAATTATGACCTCCCATTGGCGATGTAAGTTACATAATAATATTAATGTTTAATCAAAGGAATATGTAATACATATTAGTTATACATAATATAACCTCAAATTATTCTTTCTGAAGTAAGTCCATAAAACGGTTGGCAGCAGCTGTCAGAGGGACTCCATGTAATTTTATTATGCCGATCTTTCTTGGATTAATCCGCTCCTTAAGCTTTAATTCAAACAAGCTTCCGTTATTTATGTATTCCTCGGCAAAGTTTCTTACAACACAGGAGATTCAAAGACCTCTCCTGGCAAACTGGACCAGCAGATCGCTTGTAGCCAATTCGATCTCAGGTATAATCGAAACAGAGTGGCTGGACAAAAAGTCCTCGATATACCTTCGGGAGAAAAAATATAACGCCAGCCTAAAAAATATGGCTGGCGTTATGAAAAGTATATTTATTCGCTTTTCAGGTGATATTCATATGCCGGAAGGAAGTCAGGGCTTAAGGCATCGCTAAATTGGTTAGCCTCAAGCCAAACCAACTGCTGCTAACCGGCAGCAAGCTACTTGGCAACAATATTCACCAATCTGCCCTTAACTACAATTACCTTCATGACCTGCTTACCTTCAAGGAACTGACGTATTTTTTCGTCAGCCAGGGCTGCAGCCTCGGCTTCGCTGTTATCAGCTGTTGCAGATATTTCAATCTTGCCTCTTACTGTACCGTTAATCTGAACGGCAACCTCTATTGTGTCTTTAACCAGAGCCTTTTCATCAAACTCAGGCCACTTCTGGTTGAATATAGAATACTCATAGCCCAGCTGTTCCCACATTTCTTCTGCAAAATGGGGAGCAAAGGGTGCTACAAGCTTTATCAAATCTGCAATAGTTTCTTCAAACAGCTTGATATTCTTTGTTTTAACCTCGGCGTCATATTTATACAGGGCATTTACAAGCTCCATACAGCGTGATATGGCTGTGTTGAACTGGAACCGGTCGGTATCCTGGGTCGCACCCTTTATTGCAGTGTGGCGTACATAGTTCAGTTCCTTGTCATCCTTGTCAATATCTGCTCTTGAAGGCTTTGACTTCTGTTCTGAAAGGCTTTCTATCAGACGCTCTATTCTGGAGGTAAATCTGGAAATAGCCTTTATGCCATCATCGCTCCAGGGCCCGCCGTCAACGTAGTTGAAGCCGAAGCCAAGATACATTCTGAATATATCTGAACCATATTTTCGTACATAATCATCAGGCGAAATAGTATTTCCCTTTGACTTGCTCATTCTGTTGCCGTCAGGGCCCAGTATTGTTCCCTGATGCACCAGGGATAGGAAGGGCTCGTCAAAATTCAGATGTCCCAGGTCCCTTAAGGCCTTGGTAATGAATCTGGCATAGAGCAGGTGCATTGCCGCATGCTCGGCTCCGCCCACGTACTTGTCAACAGGGAGCAGCTTGTTTATCCATTCAGTATCAAAGCAATTGTCCTCGTTTTTAGGGTCGGCATACCTCAAATAGTAGAAGGAGGAGCAAACAAAGGTATCCAAGGTGTCAGGATCTCTTTTTGCCGGGCCGCCGCAGGTGGGACAGGTTGTGTTCATAAATGCGTCACTCTTCTTGAGAGGTGACTCTCCATCTGGAGCAAACTCTACATCGTAGGGGAGCAATACAGGAAGCTCCTTTTCGGGAACAGCCACTTCTCCGCAATGATCACAGTAAACTACAGGAATTGGAGAGCCCCAGTATCTCTGTCTGGAAACCAGCCAGTCCCTGAGTCTGTAATTGACTTTAAGACTTCCCTTGTTATCAGCTTCGAGCTTTTTAACAATGCCTAGTTTTGCATCTGCGGAAGTCATTCCGGCAAACTCTGCACTGTTGACCAGAACTCCATACTCACAGTAGGGAAGCTCATCTGCAGAGCCGTCAGTGCTCTTTATTACTCTCTTTATAGGGAGGTTGTACTTTGTAGCAAATTCATAGTCGCGCTCGTCGTGTG
>JAEZIV010000407.1 GCA_023436515.1 Bacillota bacterium | reverse complement strand
ATTTAGGTTGTACCAAATGATCTTAAAGTTTATTTGCAGAGATTATCTTTATATTTTATATATAAGTTTTATTTATAATTTCACTTATCAAGTTTACCGGTGTTACAAAATATTTCCAACCATGATTGTCAATATATTACCAGTATAATACTATAACTACAAATAATAACAAAAAAATTAATTTATGGGAGGTTTGTATGAAACATAGAAAAAGTTTTGTAGCTTCAATTTTTTTGGTAATAAGTTTGATTGTAGGGACAACTGTTTATGCTGCAAATTTGGGTGCTTTATCATATTGGTATTCCGATGGTTCTTCAATAGCACGGTGGTCATCTGCTCCAACTACTTGGTCCCTCGTCTCTAATAGTTTTGATTCTATGGAGTTTCTACAATATGTTAACCACGCAAGAGGGCAGTGGAGAGATGCGGGGATATCAATAAATAGTACTACTGATTATTATGAATCAAACTTTACTATACGTGGAGGTAATTATGATATTATGCATAATTATGAGCCTTCCATAACTACAACAAACACAGGGAAAACAAGTATAAGTGCTACAACAGAAGGAACGTGGACTTATGGCTCGACTAGCAAAACAGGATATACGATTAATAGTGTACAATGTTACATAATATATAAACCAAACGGTACTAATCCTACTGGTGCTAACTACAGAAAAACAGTAACACATGAAATGGGACATGGTCTAGGTTGGTTTGACCATTCAACTTCAAGTTCAGATGTAATGTATGGATCATCTTCTAGTGTTGACACACTGACATCAAGAGACAAAAACCATTTAAAACAAATTTATTAATGGAGGAAATAAGTCTATGAATATTGCAAAAAGAGAATCTTTTATTATTGCTTTAGCTTTATGCATACTTTTGATAGGAAGTTTACTATTATATAATTTTAATTCTAAATCCGCAACTAACTCAAAAAACAAATCAATTGTAATTAGTAATACAGAAAGTACTGTTCAATTTAATAGTGTAAATGACCTAACCAAATATGCAGATAATGTTATTATTGGGTCAATTATTGAGGATAATGAATTTAGCAAAACCACAAGGGAATATACATTTTCAGTAGAAGAAGAACTAAAAGGTTCTGTTGATTCCTCTTCAAAAATTAGGGTGTATGAAACTAATGACACACTAAAATTAGGCAATAAATACATACTATTCTTAGAATCAAGTGAAAGTACATACTTTCCAGAAACATCATATACATCAGTAGATAAGGAATCTATAATTGAAATTAAAGGTCAAAAATTAGTTTGTAAAAAAGATGAGTTACTCGACAATAGTAAGGACATAAGTGATTTAGTAAAAGAGGTTAAGACTTCACCTGGCTTGAGCCATATAAGAGAAGGTTCAAAAACTGTAGCTGCATTTTCCTCAGGTGAGGATATTGATGTGTTTACTAAATCGGATTGTGTATATCGCATTATACCTAGAGAGATAACATATGAAAACAAATATATTAAATCTGTAAAAGCTGAAGTTCTTAAATCCTACAAGGGTGAAGTTAATGAGAGTTCGGAATTGATCCTCCCTTCCCATATTGAGATTGGGAATGAATATATCGTTTATTTAAAGAAAGATGGTAATACTTTGACTCAAACTACAAAAAACAAGAGCGTAGTGCAAAAAGATGATGCTAGCTGGAGTGATTTCATAAATAAATATGAAAAGTAATTTATAGTAAAGGATTATACACGGGTGCACATTTTCAATCTTAACTAAAACCTATATGCAGGATTTCCATATCATAATTACAGTAAGAAATACAGGGGGGACTTCAAGGTCCCCCTCTGTTTGTTATCTGAATCTTGGTATATCATCCAAATCCTCAACGTCGGGGTTATTTGGATCAGCACTCAGATATTCACCGCCGTTCTTTCCTCTGACGACATTATAACCCTCCAGGACACCCTGTTTTGCCATCAGGACTGCATAATTAAAAGAGCAGGTATTACCGTTTTCAAACATTACATCAGTAATAAAGCCATCGTCATTTCTTCTGACCCTGGTTATTCTGGTTCCAAGTCTCATACGGTTTCTCCTTTCCCAATTAATTTTCAAAGAACTGCAGTTATAGTTTTTCTTTAATAATTGGACAATAAACTAACAAATAATATCAAATTAAAAAAGCCCAGATTATGTCACATACTTGTAATATTAAAAAACCTTAAAATATCGGAACAATTTTCCTTTACCCCAGTCTAATTTTATATAACCGGTTAAAACTAAGTTGATATGATAATTGAGACAATTGTTAGAGATAAATAATATTTAGATAATATAGGGAGGGTTTTATTATGAAGAGACAATTAACGGGATTTATTCTCGCAGGAATAATATTAGTATCAGGTTCAACAGCTTTCGCCCAGACAGGTAGTGAGGGTGTGACCAAAAGCATACAGCGTGCTGATTGGGAGATGCACTGGTCAAAAGACGCGGTACAGAATCTTTTATTGAAGGATGCCATTCCCTTTGAACGAGATAAGTTTATACCTGGAATGGAAATAAAGAGAAATGAATTTGCCGTAATGCTTCAAAAGGCACTTGATATTAAAATAAATTATTTTAAGGCACCAGATATCAAAGAATACTTTGACGATGTAAAGCAGGATGCTCCTTATGCATCGGCAGTTATTGATCTTGTAACAGCAGGTGTTTTTGAAGGCAAGGGCAGCTTTATGCCCGATGGACAGATGACCAGAGAGGAAATGGTTAACTACTTAATGCTGGCTTACAAGTTTAAGATGGGCGACGATTTCGCCTTAATTAAAATCGGGGCAGCAAGCTTCGCTGATGCCGATCTTATATCACCTGAATTCAGCGGTGCTGTGGCAAGAGCTCAGGCTTATGGATTTATAGCAGGTTCCGGAAATAACAAGTTCAACCCCAAAAGAGCGACAACAAGAGCTGAAGCAGCTTCCGCAATTAATAAGCTTGTAATGCATTTTGAAAAACAAGAAGGAGTTGTTACAATTACTCCTGATGCAGTAAAAAAAGATGATTCTATAGAGATGAAGGTCAAGCTGACAAACAAGGGTAAGGAACCCGTTGTTATTAATCACTCATCAGGACAGAAGTTTGATTTTGCTCTTTTGGATGCAGATAAAAATGTATTATACAGATGGTCTGCAGATAAATCATTTATAGCGGCTCTTACTGAAACCACTATAGAGCCTGGAGAGTCTGTTGAATTCAGTGATACTCTCGATGGTGATACTTATAAGGCAATTAAGGATAAAATAGCATATCTGACGGCGTTTATAGCAGGGTCCTCCGATTCCATAGAAATTGACTCTGAGGGCTATGAGCTCCAATTCAAATAATAGGTAAAATGCTCTTTGCAAAACAGAATTAATAAAGCTCCCAATGCATACAATTATACTCTATTTCCTTCGGCGATGACGTCTCAGGAAGAGAAGAGGATACTGGCTATTTGCAGCAGGGGGCTTTTTTAGCGTTTTGGAAATATGTACTTTCCTGGCTTTAAACGTGTTAATATAATGAAAGACTGACCAAATAATTTGATTTATATCTACAATAATAGTAATATAAATAGTAACCAATAGGATCAATAATCGGAGGAATTATAAGTGAAGTTTTTAGGAGAATCCAGAGTAAGCAGTAAGTTTCCAGGACCTGTGGCAGCGGGAGCTTTTTTCTCTATCACAGCTATACTCTTAACATACGGGGGCTATCTACTTAAACCCTTCGGTAACAACTATCTGAAAAGCGGCATGGGAGAGCTTTTGTTTGTGTTGCTGCCTGTAATAGTATTTCTGGTGGCTGGAGGGTACAATGTAAAAGATACCCTTAAGCTTAGGAAAACCAGACCAGTTAATTATCTTATTGTCGTATTTTTAATGATTTTCGGTCTACCGGTGGTAGGAGTCCTCAATGCTATTGTTCTGGGAATAATCAGACTTTCCTTTGGGAGGAATCTAACGGTTACCAGATTGGATATACCTGATTTGCCGACACTTCTAGTAGCTATTCTCGTAATAGGTGTTTCAGCAGCTGTGTGTGAAGAAATAATGTTCCGAGGCTTGATCAGCAAGGGCTATGAAAAGCTTGGAGTTGCAGGGTCACTCATACTGACTTCAGTTTTATTCGGTATTTTGCATAGAGATATTCAAAAGGCTGTAGGCACAATACTACTTGGTGCACTGATCGGCTTTATAGTATACAGAACTAAAAGCATATATGCCGGGATGGTTGCTCATTTTACAAACAATACAGTTGCGGTCCTTCTGTCATACGCAGCCACAAGTCTTAATAAAAGAATGAATAACCTCGGGGTGGATCAGGTGGAACAACTGGATCTCTCAAAGATTCCTGCTGCGTCCCTTGTGAT
>JAEZIV010000391.1 GCA_023436515.1 Bacillota bacterium | reverse complement strand
CTTAAAAAAGCAACGGTTGATGCAGCATTGGTTATGAGCCCACCCGACATAGCCTTCATTGCTATAAGCCCCACATCCTGCTTCTTGCAATGCTCAATCAGTTCAAGATCCTCATCCGAGGAAAGAGAGCTAAGTGGAAACTGCATTGTATCATACAAGCCCGATTCGACAGCTTCCCTTGCAGTATTTAATCTATGATTTGTTATCCCTGCAAAACGAATTAAGCCCTTTTTCTTTGCTTCCATAAGTCCTGCATACGTGCTGTCGGGATCATTTGGGTCAGGAAGCTCGGTGGGATTATGAAGCTGAAGTATGTCCACATAATCGGTTTTCATATTTCGTAGGCTCGTTTCAAGGTGCTCAAAAAGAGTCTTCTTATCCTTTGCAAAGGTTTTTGTTGCAATTATTATATGCTTTCTAACCCCAGCTAAGGAGTATCCGATTTTTTCCTCACTATCTGTGTATCCTCTGGCTGTATCAAAGAAATTAATTCCATTGTCATATGCCTTAACAAGCAGCTTCCTGGCCTCATCAAAGGATACTCTTTGAATCGGAAGTGCTCCAAAGCTGCTTCTTGACACCATTAATCCAGTACGACCCAGTCTTATTTTATCCATATTCTCATTCACCCTCGCCAAATACTGTTAGTTTATTTAATAGAATTTGTATATATAACAATAATTATAGTCCCGAAGAACATTCTATTGCAAGAACAAAGATGCCTATATTCAACTGCGTTCCAATGCTCATTATTTGCACAGAATACATTACCTTCTCCGACAATCAAAAAAGAATCCAACCGAGTGGCTGAATTCTTGGTTAATGCAATTTTGATTTTATAACTATCAGGACAATCTTCCTTCAAAATCACTGTAGCTAAACTCTTTAATAATTTTTATTCCTTCTTGTTCTGAATACATAGCTATTGCAGGAAGATTCACACCATTAAAGGTGTTATTCTTAACCATGGTATAATGTGCCATATCGCAGAACACCAGCCTATCACCCGGCTTTAGAGGACTGTCAAAGGAATAGTCACCTATTATATCCCCTGCAAGGCAGGTGTGCCCTCCAAGCCTGTAGGTGTATTTCTTCTCACCGGGCTGACCTGCTTTAATTATATTTGGTCTATAAGGCATCTCTAATACATCTGGCATGTGGCAGGCAGCGGAGGTGTCAAGAATTGCAATGTTCATAGCATTTTCTACAATGTCCAGCACCTTGCCAACAAGGTAACCTGTATTTAGTGCAATAGCCTCTCCCGGCTCCAGGTATACCTCTACTCCATATTTATCCTTAAAGAAAGTAATTGTTCTAATCAATGTTTCAACATCGTAATCAGGTCTGGTTATATGATGTCCACCGCCAAAATTCAACCATTTCATACTCTTGATATATTGTCCGAACTTTTCGTCAACCACTTTGGCTGTCCTTTCAAGAGTATCTGAGTTCTGTTCACACAGGGTATGGAAGTGAAGTCCGTCTATGCCCTCCAGCTCGTCAGGTCTGAAATTTCTTTCTGTTATTCCGAGTCTTGAGTATGTAGAGCAGGGGTCATATATGGCATGTTCCTGTTCAGAATACTCCGGGTTGATACGAAGACCGCATTCTATTCTTTTGCCGGGATAATTTATTACCCTTTGCTTATACTTGTTCCATTGATTGAAGGAATTGAATACTATATGGTCTGAATATTTGAGTACTTCCTCAAAATCCTCTTCCACATATGCCGGAGCATATACATGAACCTCCTTGCCCATTTTTTCGTAGCCCAATCTTGCTTCGAAAAGTGAGCTGGAGGTGACGCCCTTCAGATATTTTCCTATAAGAGGATATACAGAGTGCATGGAAAAACCCTTTTGCGCAAGTAAAATTTTACAGCCTGTGCGCTTTTGTATAGAATCAAGGAGCTCCAGATTTTTTATGAGAAGCCTTTCATCAACAATATAGCAGGGTGTGGGCAATTTATTTACATCTATATCAAACATAGCTTACCTCCGTTCTCGTTAAATGAAAATTCTATCAGCCTATTATGAATACGCCGCTGCTTCACAGTAAATTAAAAGTGAGTCAGCGGCGTATCCCTATAGTTAATGTGCAACAAAGCTATAAAAGCTTTTATTAATCAAGAAGCCTTGGAGAGAAATCTTCCTTCCAAGGAAGGCCGTGTTTATTCAGTGCCTCCATAAACGGATCCGGATCAAATTCCTCAACATTGTACACTCCAGGCTTCATCCAGATACCCTTTAGCATCATCATGGCACCAATCATTGCCGGAACACCGGTGGTATATGAAATTGCCTGGGAGCCTACCTCCGCATAGCATTCTTCATGAACACATACGTTGTATACATAATAAGTCCTTGGCTTTCCATCCTTTATTCCCTGAATGATACAGCCTATATTGGTCTTTCCCTTTGTTCTGGGTCCAAGTGAACCTGGATCCGGCAGAACTGCCTTAAGGAACTGAAGTGGAATTATCTTCTTACCTTCAAAATCAATAGGCTCGATGGATGTCATCCCTACATTTTCAAGCACCCTTAAGTGGGTGAGGTATTTCTCCGAGAAGGTCATCCAGAATCTAATTCTTTTAACTCCCTTTATATTAACTGCCAAAGATTCTATTTCCTCATGGTGAAGGAGGTATATGTCCTTTGGTCCTATTTCAGGAAGATCATAAACCTTCTTAATCTCCAGAGGTTCTGTTTCAACCCATTCCCCGTTCTCCCAGTAACTGCCGGGAGCGGTTATTTCACGGATATTGATCTCGGGGTTGAAGTTGGTTGCAAAGTGATAGCCATGATCCCCTGCGTTGGCATCAACTATGTCAATATAGTGTATTTCGTCAAAATAATGCTTTTGAGCATAAGCGCAGAATACGCTTGTAACTCCAGGGTCAAAGCCGCTTCCCAGCAAAGCCATGATACCCGCCTTTTCAAAGCGCTCCTTGTATGCCCACTGCCACTTGTACTCAAACTTTGGTATTTCCGGTGGTTCATAGTTTGCAGTATCCAGGTAATGTACACCTGTTGCCAGGCATGCATCCATTATAGTTAAATCCTGATAAGGAAGAGCAACATTTATTACCATATCGGGTTTAAACTTATTTATTAGCTCAATAACCATTTCGGTGTTGTCTGCATCCACCTGAGCAGTCTGGATTTTTGTCTTTCCACCCTCCAGCTTTGCTTTTATGGCGTCACACTTTTCAACTGTCCTGCTGGCTATACATATCTCCTCAAATACATCAGGGTTCTGGCAGCATTTATGAATTACAACATTTGCAACACCGCCTGCTCCAATAATCAAAGCCTTTCCCATCATTAACCTCCATTCCGCTGCTAATAAGCAGCGATAAAAATCCTATCCGACAACTTCCTGCCGGCAAATAATACAAGCGTGATTATACAAAAAAAACATCAAAAAATCAATAAATTTCGAAAATATTCTATTTTATTCCTAATAAGGATACTAAATGCTTCAAAATACTCAATATTTCAAAGGATATCACAGGACGCTGATTGAGATTAGTATGCGTAGTTTTAGTATTTTCATTCCGCTCAGGATGTAATCAAAGGGTGTATAGGCATAGCTTGCTGAGGCTTTTTATAGAATACCAATAACCCGGACAATAAGCTTTCCTTTGTTTAATTAACAAGTTCCCAGCTCAAATTACTATATGCACCAGCATTTTGTAACAATTAAATATGTAAAACAGTATTATGTAAAGTAGGCTTCTACTCAAAAATAATACAATGAAAGAGGGGAATGATAATGTCTTCAGTAATACTGACGGCAGCTCAGAATACTTTTGTAGCATCAGCTCAGCCAAATAATAACTTCTCATTTTATCCACTGTTATATACCGGCACTGACAAAGCCTTTGGTACCTGTATAAGCTTTCTAAAATTTGATTTTACTGCGGTTGCAACACATAAGGTAGACAGTGCATTACTTAATTTATCGGTCATAGAGTACGCAGGAGGTGATGTCAGCAATATACTTGTCAACAGAGTAACCCAACACTTTGATGCCTTTCATGTAACATATGCTACCCTACCTGAGCTGGAGCCAGTCTCAGCATATGCTAAAATAAATTGCCATGACCAATATAATACTGTTCAGGTAGATATAACTCAGCTCGTTAATGCTTGGCTAAGTGGTGCTTCAGAAAATTTTGGTATTGCATTAGCAAGCTCTGACAGCAAAGCCCTTGTTCAATTTGGAAGCGATAGCATCGGATGGGAACCCTATTTTCCAAAGCTTATATTGGATTATTCCGACATTCAGCCTGTAGCAGAGGGTGTATATGGCTATGTTTATAATACAGGAAGCGAAACAATAGCACCTGGCGAAAATGTTCCCTTTAGTGACAATGGTTTTCTAAACAGCATAGAACATACTGACGGTAGTTGCTCAATTAATATTGTGGAAGACGGCACCTATGGAATTTGGTACTCGGTTGCAGGTCAGACACCCAACCAATTTGCCCTATACAGAAATAACACCTTAGTTCCCGGTTCAGCTTATGGTATATGCCCGTCTGAAGGATCAACAAATACAGGAATGACTATTTTAAGTGCACAAAAGGATGATCAACTGACTTTAAGAAACTATAAGGGTAATAATCCTGTCACACTGAGCAATTACTCTGATGTAAATAAGACTATAGTTACAGCTTCAGTACTTATTATGAAGCTGGGGCCCCTTCAGGAGCCGGCAGCTCTGCTGACTGCCGTTAACCAGTCACAAACTGAAGAGGAGTTGAGAGCAGCTGTAACACATTCTGAGCTGGATTTGGATTTGGAGGACTTTTATAGTATCTCTGAGAAACAGCAGTCGGGTGTCCTATCGGCATTATTAACCAAACGCCCTTTTTCAGGATATTCCGGTACTGCAGCAATCCAAGCTGTTTTGAGCGAGGCTCTGGATGCCTCTGTTGATACTGCAAATATATACGTTGAAGCTGGCGCGTCTGATGGAGCGGGCAATCCGCTACATCCTTTGGGAACCATTGAGGAGGCTCTTTGTGCAGTTGAAGCAGGTGGAACAATCCACCTTTCCGGTACCTTTGAAATAGCAAATACCATAAATATTACAAAAATAGGGGTTACCCTTTTGGGTGTTGACAATCCAACTATTATTCCCACGACTGATTCCATACCATTTATTATAAATGCGCCGGCTGTCAGTCTCAATGGAATAACAATATCTAATTTAGAACGTCGGCCAACCGAGCTTGTCAGAATTATATCCTCAGATGCCAAAATAATAAACTGTAACCTGTCAGGACCGAAAAAGACAATAACCCCGCAATTGTTGGCAGGCATAACCGCGGTAGAGGACGGAGCCGATAACTTTATTATTGAAAACAACAGGATCAGTTCATTGGACACAGCTATTCACTTAATGGAAGCATCAAAAGGAGTTGTAGCTGCAAACAACATCTCCGATGTACGGGTTGGAATTAAAATTGACGGCGCTACTGTAAAACTTATGGAAAACTCCTGGCTTGGACCAAGAAATGATTCAGATGTGGTTGTTACGGCTCGAACACATCAACTGGAGCCTTATATTGAGCTTGAAGAAATATCATTAAAAAATAATAATGCATATATAGCTGATGAAGAGTCCTAGTTTCTTTGTTTAAGGACTTTAACGGACTTTAACAGCTTATGACATGCACCGAAAAAAGAGGATAGCCCAAAAGGGCTCCCCTCTTTCTTCATAGTGTTCAAGGCGGCACACTATTATCTTTCATAATAGGTGTAGCCACGTAGTCCATTGTCGTAGGCCCTCATTATTTCAGGTCTTTCGCCGGCACATATTAAACCGTTGCGTATAGCCTCCTCTGCTTTTTCCCGGAAGCTTATCAGCATATCCTTAGGATCAAATTCCACGTAGGATAATACATCGGATACACTGTCCCCATGGAGCTCCTTAACCAGATCGTAGGTTCCATCACCATTTATTCGTACACTTACTACATTTGTGTCCCCAAAGAGATTGTGAAGATCACCCAGGGTTTCCTGGTAGGCTCCCACCAGAAAAACACCCAAAAAGTAGTCATCTCCATTTTTCATTTCATGGAGGGGCAAGGTATTCCTTACATCGTGCAAATCAATAAAATGATCGATTTTTCCGTCACAGTCACAGGTTATGTCTGCAATGACGGCGTTTCGCTTGGGCAGCTCAAGTAACCTGTGCAGCGGCATTATGGGGAATAGCTGATCAATTGCCCAGCTGTCGGGAATTGATTGGAATACAGAAAAATTGCAGTAGTAGATATCTGCTATTGCACTTTCTATATCCTCCAAATCAGGTGGAGCATTTTTCAGCTTTTTCTTTTCCTTTGCTATCTGATTTATGGTATTCCAGAATATTTTTTCTGAGAATGCACGTTCCCTGAGACTTATCCTGCCATGCTTAAACATGTCACGTATTTCATCACGGTAATAAAGGGCATCATTATAGCATTCCTGTACATTCTTCTGAGTGACGTTCTTATTGACATCAAAGAGGTTTTTTATCTGCTCTGAGGTATTATCCTCCAGCTTATCCGGAATATCGTGCTCCTCAAATTTCTCAACATCAAGAACATTGAACAGCAGCACCGAATAATAGGCTACCGTAGTTCTTCCTGACTCTGTCACAATTATTGGATGAGCCACGTCACTTGAATCCAAGGTTGTCATAACAGCCTCTACAATGTCGGTACAATACTCCTCAACAGTGTAGTTACGACTACAGGTGTAATTTGTATTTGAACCGTCATAGTCAACTGCAAGTCCTCCACCAAGGTCAAGGTAGCCCATGGGAGCACCCTCTTTAACCAACTCTGCATAGACACGTGCTGCCTCAAGCACTGCAGAACGTATGTCTCTGATATTTGGTATTTGTGAGCCCAGATGATAGTGAAGAAGCTTTAGGGAGTCAAGCATGTTCTTTTCTCTAAGCTCATCTACCATTGCAATCACCTGAGACATGTTTAGTCCAAATATACTTCTGTCCCCGCCGGATTCCGTCCAATGCCCTCCTGCCTTGGCAGAAAGCTTTATTCTTATACCTATATTAGGCTTTATGCCTAAGGCCTTTGACCTCTCCAAAACAATATCCAGCTCACCGGGTATTTCTATAACAAAGAAGCACTTAAAGCCCATTTTCACCGCATATAGGCCCAAGTCGATAAACTCCTCATCCTTGTAACCGTTACAGATAAGGCAGGCTTCCTTATCCTTCATAACCGATAAAGCAGCTACCAATTCAGCCTTGCTTCCAACCTCGAGTCCATGGTGATACCGCTGACCAAATCTAGTCACTTCTTCAACCACCTGCTGCTGCTGGTTTACCTTTATTGGGTAAACGCCTCTGTAAGCCCCCTTGTAATTTAGCTTGTTTATTGCATCATTAAAAGAGTTATTTAGAAATGAAATCTGTGAATCCAGCAAATTCTCAAAACGCAATAAAACAGGCATATCGAGACCACGCTCACGCACACCGGATATAATA
>JAEZIV010000365.1 GCA_023436515.1 Bacillota bacterium | reverse complement strand
CCTGTAAGCTTTGGCGTAGTCAACCAACCTTCAGTTATTTTCATTATGCCCTCAAAAAGCCATACAGCCCCAAGCCAAATTCTGATCGGAACCATAAGAAAGCTGGGCGTTCTGTTTGAGAAATGCCCACCTACAAAGCTGCGGCTATTTCTGATGGTAAAGAACTCATGCCTTATATAACTGAAAATCTTATTCCATCCAAGTACCTGTATAAAGTAAATAATATTTATAAAATGCTTTGCAAACATTGCCAAAAATGAAGGCAAATTCATCATGGAATTAGGAAGTCCGACTCTGGCCACACCATATCGTCCCCCCACACATACCATAACTCCATGGAAGGAAGGTTTGTAAGCTTTCATCTCACCTTTTCCCGTTATGGCAGAATATATATTATCTGCACAGGTTGCAGCACTATGCTCACAATTTTCTACCATTTGAGGTACAGGTCTTTCTTCGCCCTCAGGTATAAAGAACATGTTATCCCCAACAACATAGACCTGCTCATTATCGATTGATCTTAAGTAAGGGTCGGTTTTTATTCTTCCTCTACCTACAGACTGAAGATTTTTTGCGGCTTCATTGGTTATGTCGGAGCCCTCAATACCGGCTGTCCATATAATAGTTCCGGCATCATGTCTAGTACACCTGTCATTCTTTTTTACTTCTATATAATTTTTTCCCACAGCACATACGCCGGAATCAAGCATCATCTTTACGCCCATTTTAGCAAGGCGTTTTTCAACTTTTGCAGATAGCTTTTCAGGAAGTATTGGCACGGCTCTTTTTAGTACATCTACATTAACCAGTTCCACCAGTTCTCTTTCAATTTCATACTTTTCACAAAGAATGGGAACATATTCTGCCAGCTCACCTATCATCTCAACACCGGTAAATCCTGCACCGATAACATAGAAGGATAAAAGCTGTTTCTTTTTTTCAAGATTCGTTTCAACAGCTGCTTTTCTAAAGCAGTTGTGTATATGCTCCCTCAATATAACTGCATCATCATATGACCAGAGCTTAAAGGTATGCTCTTCAGCACCCGGAACACCGAAAAAGGTAGGTTTTGACCCGGCTGCAATTACAACATAATCATAATTATATTTATTATTTTCCCCTAATATTGTTTGGCCATTAAAATCAATAGACTTTATTGTATCAAGTACAATATTAACTTTTCTGCCGGCAAAAACCTTTTTGAGGCTAATTTTAACACTGTCTTCATCAACACGGTTTGCAGCCACCTCATGCAATTCGGTCAGCATAGTATGAAAAGGGTTTTTATCAATAATGGTTATTGCCACATTTTCATTTTTTCTGAATTTCTTCGCAAGCTTTTTAGCGGTGAGTATGCCCGCATACCCTGCTCCAATAATTACAATATTCTTTTTCATCTCTTCCTCCAGCAGACTATCCAAATTTTTGCATTATTCAACATATTTCTACAAAGTCCCATGTAATCTTATCAAATTACTTACAATTAATCAATAAAATCATTAGGGTTTTGACAGATAATTTCGTGTGAAATATATGGAAATTATGTTGTTTATATATTAAATACCACCTTTACCTTCTCCTAATCATATAAATCAATTTTTCTCACTTAAGGTAATAGCATTTATATATCTTTGCAGCTGCTGGTCAAACTACACATAAAAGCTTGCCGTTGCCCCGGCTTTAAAACATATTTCCATAAACATTAAAGGGAATGTCATAAAATGATAAACTAACTCTATGACATTCCCGATTTATATATTTATTGCTTTTTTGGCGTTATTATCATTGTCATGCTTCTGCCCTCAAGCTTTGGAGCTTTGTCAACTGTCCCTAAATCCTGAAGAGTCTCTGCAAACTTTTCCAAAACCTCTTTACCGGTTAAGGTGTATCTCATTTCCCTTCCTCTAAACCTTATGGAAACCTTTACTTTGTCACCATTTTGCAGAAACTTTTGGGCGCTTTTTACCTTTACTGTAAAATCATGCTCCTCAATGGTAGCCGATAGCCTGACTTCCTTTAGTGAGACAATTTTCTGGTTTTTCTTAGCTTCCTTCTCTTTCTTAGCTTTTTCAAATAAACTTTTGCTGTAATTGGTTACCTTGCACACTGGAGGCTTTGCATTGGCAACAATTTTTACCAGGTCTAGGTTTTTGTCAAAAGCAATTTTCAATGCATCCTTTGTCATCATGACACCAAGCATTGAGCCATCATCATCAATAACACGTATTTCAATATCCTTTATTTCTTCATTTAACTGAAGTTCTTCTTTTTTTATAATATACACCCCTTTTTATTAGCTTATCCTAATTAGCTTAAAATAAACGCAACCTGCAGAGGAACAGTAATCTAGCAATGCCTTATTAAAACTAATTCTGAATAAAATATTAAAGGAGAGCTTATGCTCTCCTCTAGAAATTACCATCTGTTTCCGCCACCAAAGCTTCTGTTTCCGCTTCTGTTGTTGTTTCCTCTTTGCTGCTTTCTTGCTGCTCTGCAATCGGGACATCTCTGGGGCTCATTATCAAAACCCTTTTCCTTGTAGAATGCCTGCTCGTTTTCACTGAAAATGAATGTTGCGCTGCAATCTTTACATGTAATAGTCTTATCTGCCATTTAATTATACCTCCTTTAAATATTTGGATTTAAAAATTCCACGGCAAGTACTCCAATAATAATTAAAGAAAGTATTTGTAAAAAATAAAGAAATCCATATTTTCAATTATAATGGATATCACTAAATAAATCAAGTAATATTTTTATATTTATTACTTTATATTCCATTTTCTACGCCAAACAGTACTTATATGTACTTTTAAAGCCCTAAATCAGGGCACTCATAACCAAAGTGAATTGTCCGAGCTTATCTGAATCTTAACCGCCGCAGAACTACCTTATCCTAATTCATTTATTTTCTATTGAACCAACAGCTGCCTGATGTTATAATGAACACAATTTAATAGCGTCTGTTTCGCTTGAGCAAATACTACTTTGTTTCAAGATGACAATCGGCTTCTGGGGTGGGAAGCCCGTTTTCCAACGGGTTCCCACCCTTTTTATGTTGCCTGCTGATTGAAATAAGGGAGGTGTGCAAAATCGTGAGTTATTCATCATGATGCAAGGGTCTACTTGAAAAGGTATTTTGTTGCTACCAGGTTCTACATCAGATTGCTAAAATACAAAGCATTTTACTCAGGAGGTTTTTTAATGATAATTAGTCTTATTGTTGTTCTTGCATTAATATTGGTTCTTCCCTTTGCATTCCGTAAAATCGAACATAACCTTGAATATTTTCTACTTATAATGGGTGTATTTGCGGTCCTTATATCAGGTGGCCTTTCATTTCACTTAATTTCCCATATATTTATGAATTACCTGTTGTACTTTATTACAGCAGCTGTTCTTATTGCAGGTCTTATTTTTAGGGTATCGGTAAATAAGATAAGATTGTTCGTAGCCTCTTCTATCAAAAAAATACCCCTGCCTCTGTTTGTTTTCTTACTGATAACAGTCCTGGGACTTTTATCGAGCTTGATAACCGCTATTATTGCGGCTCTCATTCTAGTGGAAATTATTCATGTGCTGCCTTTAAAAAAAGATCATATGGTAAAGCTGACTGTTGTCTCCTGTTTTTCAATAGGGCTTGGTGCCGCCTTAACTCCTATAGGCGAACCTCTTTCAACTATAGTTGTCTCTGCCCTTAAGGCTGACTTCTTTTTTCTACTGCAAAATATCGGAATATATATTGTTCCCGGTGTTTTGGCAATGGGACTTTTAGGCTCACTGATTGTGAAACCGGATAAAGCTATCGAAGGCGCTTCTGAGCAGGACAAGTTTATTAATGCAAATGATAAAAGCAAGGCTCAAAGTGAAAGCCTTAAGGAGGTGTTTGTAAGAGCCTTTAAGATATTTTTGTTTATAATTGCCCTGGAGCTTTTAGGTACGGGCTTTAAGCCTCTGATAAACACTTATGTAATACAGCTCGACAGCCGTATTCTATACTGGATCAATATGTTCTCAGCGGTACTTGACAACGCTACTCTTGCTGCAGCCGAAGTAAGTCCTGCAATGAGTCTCAAGCAGATACAAGCAATACTGATGGGCTTACTGCTTAGCGGTGGTATGCTCATACCTGGAAACATACCTAATATTATTTCTGCAGGAAAACTGAATATCAAAAGCAGAGAGTGGGCTAAAGTAGGAGCCCCCCTTGGGCTGGCTTTACTTGCAGTATATTTTGTAATATTGTTCTTTGTCTGATATCTATAAGGTTCAAAAAAGAAGGAAGCGTAGGAAGCTTCCTTCTTTTAGCATTTTTACTGAAAATATTTCCTCATCCTAGCCCTTTTGCTCAACTTCCTGTTTGAGCAGTTCCAGAATCTTCACGGAACACCGCTTACCACCGCAGGGTCCGCTTCCGGCACCCGTAGCCATTTGAACCTCCTTGAGTGTGGTTGCTCCGTTACTTATTGCTTTCTTTATCGTGACTCTCGGTATAGCTTTACAAATGCACACCTTTGTTATTCTATCCATTATTTCTGATGTAAGCTTTTCATCCACAGAAATCACCCATTCGCTTGTAATGTTCTATACAAAAAAACCGATATCCTGAATAAGATTTCGGCTTTTTAATTAATAGCTTATTCTTCCTTATTTTTAACAGCATCATTTATTGCTTTCATCAATTCATCAATATCTATACCGTGAACCATGGCTCCCTGTTCAATATTTTCAAATCTGGCAGCCATACAACCGAAGCAGTGCATGCCATAACTCATTAATACTTCAGCAGTCTCAGGATATTTTTCAACAATATCTGTTATTGACCAGTCCTTAGTAATCATCTTTTCACCTCCTTATTATTTGGTATCTACTAACACTAATCTAGTTCAACATACTTCGTTATAACATTCCCATTACATAATGATACCCATTACAAGAGGCAATCAATCAGTAAATCAATATACTTATTAGTTCAAACTTATCGGATATAATTCACTACATTAAAGTTCCTTTTTGGTACCGGTTGAACATGTCCTTCAACTCTGTATCCGAAGGACACTCCATAAAAAGGTTGATAATTATCAGGAATATGGAGCTTTGCCACTTCCTCGGGGTTGTCAAAAAGAAATCTCATTAAACCCAACCATACTGAACCAATGCCCATGCTTTCGGCAGCAATAAGCATATTCTGAATTGCAGCTGAGCAATCAGTAAT
>JAEZIV010000327.1 GCA_023436515.1 Bacillota bacterium | reverse complement strand
GCATGGAGAAGAGGGACTGAAAAGCTTAATGGGAGGCTTGCTTTTTACTTGCGGTATGGAAAACACCTGTCTTCCATGCGAAGAGGGCAATAAACACTACCCCATGCATGGAAGAATACGGTCCGCTCCGGCTGAACATGTCAGTGCAGATGCGGTATGGGAGCAGGGCAGATATATACTCTCTGTATCAGGAGAAATGAGGGAGGCTGAGCTATTTGGAAAGAACATTACTATGAGGCGAAAAATAGAATCAGTATACCAGGAAAAGAAGCTTACCATTACTGATATAATTGAAAATAATGGTTTTGAGGAAGAGTCTATGATGCTTCTGTATCATTTTAACTTCGGGTATCCCTTTTTAGATGAAAATGCTGTTGTACTTCTACCAACCTTAAAGGTGACACCTCGAGACAAGGAAGCCAGAAAGAATGCCGATAAATGGAATCAAATGGAGGCACCGGCAGTTAATGAACCGGAGAGAGTATATCTTCATGAGCTAGCTGCTGATGAAAATGGAAATACCTTTGCCGGCTTGTTCAATTTAAAAAGCAACCTTGGAGTTAAAATAAGTTTTAATAAACGATATCTGCCTAAATTTGTACAATGGAAATCCATCTCTGCCGGAGATTACGTAATGGGGCTGGAACCCACAAACTCAGATGTTTACGGCAGGGTACAGGAGGGGGAGCAAATTCATAAAATGCAGCCCTTTGAGTGTGAGGAGATTTGTATAGAATTTGAAATCTTGAGCAGTATTGAGGAATACCAAGAGCTCTGCTGTGAAATAGATAGATTAACTAATATAAATTCTAAATAGAAATTCTAAATAGAAATTTCAAATTGACCTTGATATTGTATAATACTCAAAATAATTATACAATTTATATGAATCGTTTCATGAAACAAACACAATCATAACAATATTCGCTTTTAAACCAAACTAAGTATAGGAGATAAAGTTCATGACGGGAAAAGAAAAATTAAAACTGGCAATAAATCATATGGAGGGACCGGTTCTCTTAGATATTGGAGGTATGCCTACTACCGGTATTCATTGTAAGGTGGCAGAAGGCTTAAGAGAGTATTATGGCTTAGAAAAAAGGCCTATAAAGATTCTGGAACCGGTTCAAATGCTTGCTTGTGTTGAAGAGGATTTGAAGGAGGCAATGGGGATACAGACCACTCCCCTATGGAATGCCGGAACAATGTTTGGCTTCAGGCAGACCGATAAATTCAAGGAGTGGAAGACTCCCTGGGGACAGACAGTGTTGGTTGCTGAAGATTTTATTACCAGTACAGATAAAAACGGAAACACCTTTATTTATTCATGTGGAGATACATCCTATCCCCCTGCAGGCTGTATGCCAAAAAACGGTGTTTATTTTGACAGTATAAATCGTGCTCCTGAGTTTGATGAGGATGAATATGATATTAAGGACAACCTTGAGGAATTCGGACCGATATCTCAGGAGGATCTGGATTGGCTGAAGACCCAGAGACCATTATTAGAAAGTACCGGGGATGTTGTAATGGGTAATCTCGGGGGCACGGCCTTTGGTGATATTGCGCTAGTACCGGGGCCTCAGCTAAAGCAGCCAAAGGGAATAAGGGATATTACCGAGTGGTATGTCTCAATTGTATCCAGACCTGAGATTTTACATGAAATATTTGAATACCAGTTGCATTACGCAATTGAGAACTTAAAAAAAATGCACGATGTTTTAGGTGAGACAATACAGGTTGCATATATCTGCGGAACTGATTTTGGAACACAAAATGGACCCTTTTGCTCAAATGAAGTTTTTAAAACGGTCTACGCACCTTACTATAAAGGAGTTAATGACTGGATTCATGAGAATACAACCTGGAAAACCTTCAAGCATTGCTGCGGTAGTATATACAAGCTTATCCCGGAGATAATAGATGCGGGTTTTAATATTTTAAATCCCGTCCAGTGGACCGCTAAAAATATGAATAAGAATTTACTTAAGGATACCTTTGGTGACAGGATTACCTTTTGGGGAGGCGGAGTGGATACACAAAAAACACTACCCTTCGGTTCTCCGAGGCAGGTTCATGATGAAGTACTTGAGTGCTGTAAGCTATTCGGCAGAAACGGAGGCTTTGTATTCAATACAATTCATAATATACAGCCGGGCGTGCCGGTTGAAAATGTTGTAGCAATGGTAAATGCCATTAAAGAGTATAACCAGGATGAATGAGCATTGATAATGCTCACATGAGTGTGATAAAATTCATATGGTCAAAGCTAATAAATTACAGGAGGTAAGATAACTTGACAACAATCAAGGAAGTTGCAAAGCTTGCAAACGTTTCAATAGGTACAGTATCAAATGTACTTAACGGAAAAACAAATAATGAGCAATTGATTAACCGTGTTGAAATAGCCATAAAAGAGTTATCTTATTTACCTGATGCTAATGCAAGAAACCTTAAAAATACAAAGAGCTCCTTAGTAGGAGTGATCGTTCCAAATATTATACAGCCTGAGTACTCTGAATTTGTAAGGGAAGCAGAAGAATTCCTGCTTTCTGAGGGGTACAGTATTTTATTGAAGTTCAGTCAGAATAATAGGTTACTGGAGAAGAAGAGCATCTCCCGCTGTATTGAGCAAAGGGTTGACGGAATAATTTTATATTCGGTAACCCGAAAAAAGCCTAATTATAGTATTATTAATAGCTCACAGCCGTCTATTCTGATTACACGGCACAATTCGCCGGATTATATGGGTAACTGGATTGTAATTGATTATTCAGAAGCCTTTGAAAAAGTTTTGAAGAGACTTAAGGCTCGAGGATTAACCGATATTGGACTTATAATGGAGTATGACCTATTAGATGACGGAAGATTATTAGGCATCTTTAACAAATATAATAATAGAAATGATTTGGTTAAAATTGTAGATTCCAATAAGGAAAGAGGCTTTCAGGCGTTTTTTGAGCTGTACCTGGAAAATCCCGATATAAAGGGAGTTATAGCGGGGAATTATTTAATAGCTCAGGGTGTAAAAAAAGCTATGGACAGCCTTGGACTTAAGGATATTTCAGTGACAGTAATAAAAGAAAGCTGCTGGATTGAAGATGAGAGTGATTTTGTGGAGCAGATTTCAGTATCTCAAAAGAAGGTTGCGAAGAAAGCGGTAGAACAGCTGCTTGAGGCAATATCAAACCCTACAATTCATGAACCCATAACAAGGGTTATATCAGCGGAATGTGATAACATTTTACCGATGAAAGTTGGAATAGGGAGGACAAGTACCAGCTTGCGCTTCGCTATGTTTGACTCTCCCTCCTCCCGTAGCTTGAAGATGATATCCAAAGTGTACGAAAATGAAAGTGGAGGGTCAATAACCCTTGATCTTCTTCCTTATTCCGAATTGGAGGAGCTCCTATATAATGAAGCCTTAAGCAAGTCTGCATATTATGATGGGATGATGATGGACATAACATGGCTCGAGGGTCTTGTGGAGAGTGGCTATGTTCTGAATCTGGACCATTTAAGGCGATCCAACAAGGAGTTGTTTGATGGATATATTGAGGGAATACTGAGCGGGTATGGGATGTATATAGAGTCGCTGTATGCTTTCCCCTTTACGTCTGGCGCACAGATACTGTTTTATCAAAAGGATTTGTTTGAGGAGCCTACAATAAAAAGAAGATTTAAGAGGTTATACCG
>JAEZIV010000277.1 GCA_023436515.1 Bacillota bacterium | reverse complement strand
CGGATGCATGGTATAACAAGATATTAGGTGTGGCTGAAGGCGGATTGCAAAATGGTCAACCGGCTGCAGATGCGGTTACCGGGGCAACCGGTGAAGCTGCCGCTAGTACGGTACAGGCTGTAACCGACGCAGTGACAGCAGCTACCGGAGCTGTTACTGACGGGAATGTACAGGAAGCAGTTAAATCTGTAGGAACAGCCATTCTGAACTTCGATTTCTTAGGCTTGTTCAGATTGATATTTGTAAGCGGAAAGGAGCTTTCTCATTCGGTACTGAGCGATTATGCTTTTAAGATTGATGTACCATTAATGAACTGGTTCCTGGATAAATTTATACTGCAAAGTAATTCAGTTCAGATATTCATGCAGGGCTTTATAGTTATTGCAGAGATACTTATAGGCCTGGCACTTATAGGTGGTTTGTTTACAACTCCGGCATCGGCACTGTCACTGGTACTTCAGTTTATGTTTGTATGTACCACAGGATTATATTTGGGTACCTTCTGGATGATATTTGCCGCAATCGTAGTTCTTATAGGCGGGGGAAGAACCTTTGGCTTGGATTACTATGTAATGCCGTTCTTTAAGAAGCAATGGAAAAGATTACCAATTGTGAGAAGGTTGTATATCTATAATGATTAATGATTGCAAAAAGACACAAGAGAAAGTTGAATTTATTTCTTATGACGGAGCTTTGGAGCTTGTAAAGAAAAAGGTAGAGCATGCGCTGACCTCAGCTCCTGTCATTATTCGTAAATATACCCGGCATTTGACAGCTTCTACCGGGAAGTATATCAGGGCTGTTTCACTGCTGATTTGTGCTCAAAATAAAGAGGGAAAAATACACCCTAATGCAGTAAGCGTTGCTGCGTCAATTGAATTACTGCATCTTGCATCTCTTGTTCATGATGATGTTATGGATGATGCAAAGCTTCGAAGAGGAAAGATAACTCTCCAGAGAAAGTACGGCAAAAAAACAGCAGTTATATGTGGAGATTATTTATTTAGCTTGGCACTTAAAATGGCGTATTCTGTAAGCGATAGAGGGAATTATTTGAATTTAAGTCTGCCGGATTATATAGGCAGAGTGTGTCTGGGAGAATTGAACCAGCATATTAATAATGGCTTCCTTGATATATCGGCTTTACAGTATTTCAAAATAATATCGGGAAAAACAGCTGCACTTTTTGAGGCATCCTTTTATGCCGGCGCTGTACTAAGCTTTCATCAATTGGAGGAGACTACTTCTTTGGAAGCAGCTCTTGAGGATAACGTCATACGTAAATATATGAGGCTGGGAAAGTATATCGGGATGATATTCCAGATTCAGGATGATTGTATGGATTACGAGAAAACCGAGGAGGTTGCTAAAAAACCCGTGCAATCAGATTTTGAACAGGGAGTAATCACATTACCGCTTATTTACGCCTTTAAGAAGATTGCCGGATTAAAAGATAGGGCCCGGGAGAATATGCTTTCAAGAGAAGAATTGGTGGCAGAAATAACTCGTTCCGGTGGACTGGAATATACCCACAAGGTTTCCGGCAGATATTATTTAAAGGCAATGAAAATAATAGATGAGTTGGATATTTCTTCGGATAAAAGATCAAAGCTTATATATGTACTTGAGAAGGCATATGGAGTCATTTGAATAACAGGAGATGTATATGCTTTTAAAGTTTTTTGATTATATAGAAATTAAAACAAAAATTACCAGTCTGTTTGCATTTCTACTGACAACAGCGTATATTTTTTATATTGACAGGCCTCTGAATTGGAGGCTTACTCTGATATTTTTTATTTCAATGTTTGTTTTTGACTTGACTACAACTGCAATAAACAATTATATCGACACAAAAACAAACCATCAGACGCTGGTATTCAAGAGAAGCTCGGCACTTAGAATAATATATCTACTGTTTGCAATATCTGCAGGCTTTGGTCTGTACCTTGCGTACCTTACTGATATAGTGATTTTATTAACCGGAGGCTTATGTTTTATATGTGGGGTTTTTTATACCTTTGGTCCTGTACCCATTTCCAGACAGCCCTTGGGGGAGGTTTTTTCAGGTATTTTTTATGGTTTGCTGATCCCGTTTATCCTTCTGTACATAAATATGCCGGAAGGTACATATTTGACTATAAAGCTTGCAATGGATGCAGTTAATATAAATATAAATGTTATTCCCACCATAACTCTGTTATTACTGTCAATAATACCTATATGTGTAACGGCAAATATAATGCTTGCAAATAATATTTGTGATGTGGACAAGGATATAGCAGTTATGCGTTACACACTGCCTTATTATCTCGGGCAGAAGCCTTCCTTATATTTATTTGCAGCTTTGTACTATATACCCTACTTAGCATTAATTGCTATGGTAAGTCTGAAAATATTACATCCCCTGTGTCTTGCTGCAATGCTTACTCTTATCCCGGTGCAGAAAAATATTAATATATTTTTTAGGCAGCAGGATAAAGAAAAGACCTTTATTTGTTCAATTAAGAATTATGTAACAATCATGGGCTCAATAGCCCTGCTAATATTTATTTCAGCACTCTTTTAGTATATATTAGGTGTAGGAGAGTTAACAATTATTATGAGGTTTAGTGTACCTTGAATAGTTAATAATTTAACAGCCTACTTTTATTATCTGTTATAGGGTATTTATCCCAAGGTTAGGCGACTTAATAATGGATGCTGAAGTAAAAGCCTGGCAGCCGACTTTGAGTTATCTAATGTTTTAGAGCTTTTGCCGAAAAGCTGATTGGAGGCTTATGAAATTTTTTAAAAGAAGTGACCTTATACTTGTTTCAGCTATCATAATAATTGGTATATTATCTATGTTTATATATAAGTACAATTTTTCCGATAAACCGGCAAGGGCAGAAATTTACTATAAGTCTAAGCTTGTTAAAACAATAGAGCTAACAAAGGGAGAAGACCTGCATTTCTCAATACCTCAGAAGGAGAATGTAATATTTCACCTGGAGCCCGATGGAACTATAAGCTTTGAAAAGTCAGACTGTCCCGATAAAATTTGTGTTAATACGGGAAAGCTTCACACTGTTGGCCAAACTGCCGCATGTCTGCCCAATGAGCTATTCCTGAAGAT
>JAEZIV010000206.1 GCA_023436515.1 Bacillota bacterium | reverse complement strand
TATAACAGTTTTAATTCTTTCGGCTCTTACGCTCATCTTATAAATCCTCCCCCGTAATCATTTTATATTCTGTTTCCAGAATCTCAACAGTTAGTGCATCTATCTCGGACTGTTTTACAGAATTGATATGATTTTGAACATATAGATAATCATCCGGACTCATGTTTCTGAAATCAAATTCACCATTAATGATTAACTCATGTTCACCATTGATTAACCTACAATCTATATCAGTGGAATAAGATACTCCATCTAGAAGTATCTCTCCACTCTTTACAATTAATCTACTAACCCCAGTCAAATCAGTAATCATTATGACCACCCCTTTGATTTTTTACTTACAACACCCGTGTATCTTTTTAGTGCTGTTCCATAGGTTTTAAGCTCACCTGTTACGGTAGCTTTTAACTGTGTCTCAGAAGTAGCATTATTAATTGATGGTATCCATTGACCTGACGCAATCTCCATCATTTCAACTTCTATAACACCCCAAGCACCTGTAATGTCCACGGGGTTTCTAAGCCTCCAAAATCTAGCGTACACATTATGGTTTAAAATTATATCGTTGATTATGCTTGACTCGCGTTGTAGAGGAGCAGCTTGAAGCAATGTCCAATCAGAACCATTATTAGAGTACTCAATCAGTGCAGACGAAGTACTATTTTGAATGTATGTTTTTTGCCGCACTCTTATTTTACGAATATTTTTTAAAATCCCGACACCAAAGTCTTGCCCAATCCACCCATTTACACTAGCCCCTGATAGCCAACCATGTTCCTCGTCCCAATTATTATTGAACGCATTTGCTTTAGTTGTACCATAATATGTATTGTCGCTACTACTAATTGCTTGTGCTGAAGTAGCTATATCCGTACCATATGTTATTGTACCTATTTGCACATCTTCGTTACTGTAAACATAAGAGTCTTTTTGAACTTTGGGGATAAGGATTGGAGCTGTCAGTGTCAGATCAAACATTTCAAATGATAAAATGCACCACCCACTACCACCTGTTGGTTGGGAAGCAGCTAATAGACGATAATACCTATATGCGGTTGTGTTCGTTATAGCATATGTGTTTAAATCTGCATTTTTGATTAAAGTGACCGTTTGTACATCTGCCCAGTTTGTTCCATCGTTTGAACCTTGGAATTTGGCTGTCGCTATGGTATAAGCACTATCAGCATATTGTGCTACTTTGATTTGATTAATGACTTTGGCTTGTCCAGCCCCAAAGTCATAGCCGATAAAAGCATTGTTTGGTATTGCCGTTGTAGTCTGTGAGGACATCCAAGCAGTTGATATACTACCGTCAAAAGCATTACCTTTTGGGTATGAAGTATTATCTCCACCACTCAAAGGTACACCACCTATGCATAAATTTGTGTCGGGCATTCCCATAAACTTACCAAAGAAACCGATATCGTCGCCCCCTCTAGAGCGTAAGGTAAAAAAATCGGTGTTTTCCACTACCTCCTGATAACCCTTTGAAAGTGATGTAATCTGGTTTCCGTCAATGTCTTTAAGCATCAGGGAAGTAGTACCACCATCAAGTGATATGGTTATATTACCACCTGTAAGGTCAGCTAGTAGGTAGAAAAATAACCGTTTTGTATTTGATTGTCTCGTTATCCTTATTTGCGTACCTGATATTGTGGCGTTTTGGTACTCATTATCCGACGAATGCGACTCAAACTCTTCCTGTAAATCTGTAACTGTTTGCTGTATAATCTCAACGACCCCATCAGTATATAGGTTTGCTGCCTCTTTCGCTGCATTCGCCTTTCCTTGCGCTCCTTCTTCTGTCTCAAATCCTGACATGCTATCTGCTAAATCAATTATATCCTGTTCTGTTTCTTCGAGCCTCGTATCTAATGTGGTAAAAGTTTTAGATTTCACAGATGATTGTCTAGCCAGTGCTACTTCCGGATCTATACTAGCATTAATTACTATTTCGTCAATTTGGCGTTTTGCTTCATCAAGTGCTGCCTTAACATCATTTTTACTTGTAAAGCTGCCTAAATAAGTAATACTTTGTGCTGTATGTTTGCCTGATGTACCTCCTATATGACCATCAATTCTTAGTTTATTATTGTCTAAAGCATCTTTCACTGAGCTGCCATATTCATCAGAATCATTGATTATAGCATTTGCAGAATGTTTTTCGCCTGTTTCATCAACATGAGAATTGAATGCTGTTTGAATTTGCTGAAAGTTACTTTTTACGACAGGCCACCAGTCTTTTATGGTCTTAATAATTTCTGACGGCCAATTAGTATTTAAATTCATCTAACAATCTCCTTTCGTAGATATATTGAAATTCTTAGCACTTTATGTATATAATGTATTTATAGAAATACATTAATTGTCTGGAGGTTTAATATGAAGAAATTTATTTTAGGATTATTAATTGGAGCTCTCTGCATGGTTTCTATAACTGCTTTTGCAAGTCTTAAGATAAACAAAAGCCCCTACCCAATATTTGTTGACGGGAAGCAGGCTAAAGTTGATGCTTATGCTATTGACGGTTCTACTTATCTCAAACTTACAGATTTAAATGTAACTGGACTTGATGTTAAATTCAATTCTAGTAAAAAACAGATAGAGATTAAAACTCCAAGTCCAGTCACTACATCACCATCAGGCATAAATAATGAAGGAGGTAAAAAAGCTATGAATGACTCAAAAATGCCACAACCAGGTTCAAAAGAATTTGATGAAGCAACAAAAACAGTAAATATTGATATAAGGGGCGCAGAAGTTGAAGATAATAAATGAGAAGCGGATGCTTCTTTTTTTTATCCTATAATGGATAAAACCCACTCTTCAGTTGCTAATCTTTTGCCTCCGGCATAAGCCTCATCTTGCGTAAAAAATGATTTTAAATTTTCGGATGTATCTTTGACTCCAATATATGGACCTAGCCCACTATCAGCTGATAAGCTAATTCTTGCTTTTGCATTATTATCTCTATAGTTTGTTACACCTGCACCATAATCCCCTCTTATGCCCATCTCGATTCTTTTGTATGGATCTGAGTTCGGGGGTGTGCTATAAGGACTATCCTTATAAAATACCAAAGTACCTCCTACATTACTTTCAGTCCCACTTTCTACACCTACTTTAATGTTAAGTAACTGACTATTGTCATATACTTTTATAACTCCTCCATTTACATCCTTATATACTTCCATTAATTTATTGCCAGAATCGGATAATTGCTGTATCTGGATCCCCTTAAGAATACCAGCTACTATTTCATCAGCAGTAAACCCATTACCGGTCCCAAATGTTCTGAAATTCCAATTCCCTTCTGCATCCCGACTATTAGCAATTGCCAACATGCCGTCAACTATAGCTATTGCTGAATTATTACCAAATTCCCACAAATCACCTTTTTTATGGATTGAAACTTCCTTAAGTGAAGCGTTAATGGTCTGCTTAAGGTTACCTGATAGATTTTCCATGTAAGAAGTTTTGATTTCTCCGGATTGATTTATGGAATTAGTATATCGTGTAGATGCCTTAGCACTGGATTTAATCACATCAGCATAGGTTTTGGGTGGTCTACCTAAAGTCACATTTGATTGGTTAGCACCAAAAGGATAACAGTTATATTTCACTACCCTTTGCTTTGTTTCAATCCCCAGTGTCTTGTCAATAACCACGATAGAGTCACCAACACCGACTTTATAGTTATTACCTAATAGCTTGTACAGCTCAATTAGTTCTATGGTGTAGGAAGTATCTACAACATCTTTTCTATTCGGATTATCTGGGCTAAATTCCCAGAGTGCTTTTTGGTGTAACTCTTCAGGATCTCCCGTGTCATAATCTATATAACCCTCTATTACTCCGTATAGAGCTATGCCTTCCGAACTCTCTATATAACCATTTGGGGCTGCTGCTATGGGGAGTGGTAAATCATCTTTGCCATAAGCATATAAACGGGTTATAAGGCTGTTACTATCCTCTAAGTCACTAATTGCCTGTAGGTTATTTGATAACGAGCATCTTAGTCCTGTGTCTTTCCCTATTTTTTCAACTAGAGCAACGCTATAATTATCTATATACAGTTCTCCTTTTTGAATGTTCTCTATAACCTTTTTGACTACCTCCAGGGGGTTAGTCTTTGAGCACTCAAAAATATCTGTAAAGTCTGTCACCCACGACATACCCAAGGCGGCTACTTCGTCCTCAGTCATAACATAAAATGATGTTCCAGCAAATACAGTCAACAATATACTTCTTGGTGTCTGTCCAATTAAATTTTGCAGATAAGGGATAAACTTCTGAGCTGCATCAGAAATCACATGGAGACATTCAACATCTTTATTTATTGAACCGTCTTTTTTTCTGCCTCTTCTGTATATTCTGAACTGCTGTCCCTCACACACAACTTTGTTGCGTTGTTGTATGTACTGCCATTTCAAATCATCACCTGGAAGGCTAAAATTTAGCCTGTACTCTCCATTTATTTCTCTTGATATGTTTACATCTTGTGCCTTATTTAACACTGCCAAACCGTTTTTTGTGAAATCTGTTTCATTCTTATCGTATACTTTAAGCATTACCTATCACCGCCATATTAATAAAATTGTAATCAAATGTAACTGTTGCCTGTCCGGTACCATCCGAAGTGATGAAGAGTGTATTTGTACCAGGTTCAAACTCAAACCTATCTCCACTAATGCTACTCATAGCATTTAGACCGTTTATTGTAGCCATATGGTCCTTACAATCTATTACCAGAGTATCTCCTTCCTGTATGTTTCCTGAATAGATATAGAACTTTGATCCAATGCCAATACTCAATTGAGTAAATACTCCTGTAATTGTTATTGAAGGAGCAGAGTACCAATCCCCTAGATTATCGACAGTAAATAACTGACTACCAGCTGTAAATTCATATGTTGGATTAAAGTCCAAATCAAGATTGATTTCGCTGTTTATAAGTACTTTACTATCAATTGGTACACCTCCCGAACTTGAATTCAGGAACCACCTAGAGAATGGTTTTACTCTAAAGTATACTGTAGCTGTCCCTATCTTCCCAAACTCATAACTAATCTGGTCAGGGTTTTCTATTTTTGCTGTCCAAATGGTACCAGGCATATCATCAAATTCAAGGGTTTTCCAGCTGCCAAAAAGCCACCTTGCCACCTTTGTTAGGAGCAAATTTAATTCGGTCATATTTCTTGACACTGCCGTAATCGTCCCCTCAAAAACCCTATCATAGTAGTGTAGCCGTTGGTCCATATTATACTCTGAAAAATCATATTCACTATCATCTTCAGGAGCAGCTTGCGAGTAAGTTTTTGGTGTAGGCATTATAGGTCTCTTGCTAGTTTTCCATGTTACAGGTATAGTACTGCTATGTATGCCGTTTAAAGTAATTCCCATTTACACATACTCCCCCCTAAGCTATGTTATTGAAACCTGATGTTAAAATGGCACCAAATATACTTGCACTAACCGGATCAGCTATTTTATTGTTGTTGGTCTGATTTATTGTTACATTATTTTGGTTAACAGTCTGTGTGCTTGTAGTGCTTAAGCCTCCTGCTTGGTTAAATGCATCAATCAAGGCCCTTACCTTTGCCGTCACCGTTTCAAGTGCTCCCGCTGACAGTTCCGCATAATCTGCTATGTTTTTCAACAAACTCTGCTGCCTTTGGTCAAGGTTTTCATACTCGCGACTTATGGCATCAAGCCTTTTCTTTCTGTCTTCTTCAGCCTGTATTTGTTCCTGTTCCAGTGCATCAAGTTTATTATTTTTTTCTATATTCCGTTGTTCTTTCGCTGCTTCCTTGTTAAGGTTAGCTATTTCATCCTGAATCTTTTTAAGCCTCTCCTTGCCTTCTTTTGTAGCAGCATTTCTGAACATGTTCTCTTGATATGATAAATCAACTAGTTGGGCATTCCTATCATCCTGCTTTTCCTTCTGATCAATTAGAGCATATTCATCCTCAATGGCCTTTTTTCGGGCATTAAATCTACTTTTTTCCTGTTCAGATTCATCCTCAATAGCTTGTTTCCTTATTTCAAGAGCTTTTTTTTGCTTTTCTACCTCAGATGATATAGTTTCTTCGATAACCCGCTTTCTGATGTCATATTCATTTTTATTTATTTCTCTGATCTGTGACAGGTATTCTTTGTAATCAATAACATCACTTTTGTAGTATTCTGTTACATATTTTCTAATTGCTTCATATGCCTTTATTTCTTCAGAAGAAGTTAATTGGCTATAATGCTTTTGTTCAGCTATCCAACGGTCTGAATTCTGTCTACGAGCCTCATATTTATCTAGTTCAGCTTTTTTTTGTTCTTCTTTTAATTTGTCATTGTACTGCTTTATTTCAAGCGTGTACTGCTGCCATTCAGCAGAAGCGGCTTTATAATATTTATCCCGGAGGGCTGCAAGTTGCTTATAGTATTCAGCCTCTGTGATATATTCCATTTCCTTAGCAAACTTAAGATCATTGAACTCTTTTTGTATTGCCTCTTCTCTTGCTTTATCGGCGGCTTTTTTGCCATTTTCAGGGTCAGTAATCAGTGGAGGCGGTTCACCTTTCGGCTCACCTTTTGGGTCGCCTGACTTTCCATATTTCTTAGCATAGTCCTCTGCTGCTTTAAACGAATCATCTATCTGCTTATTTGCTGAATCTATTTGATCGGCTACAGATTGTAATTGTGTACTGAGGGAATTGTATTCATCAACTATCTCAAAATACTTTTTATTAGTACTTGCTTCATCAGCACTCCCGGCTACTGTTATAGCTGACCCATTAGTATTTGTAACTGCTTGACTCTTATACTTGTTATATTTATCTACAATCTGCTGCAACGGCTTTAATTTAGCTTCTAATTGAGCTTTTTGTGCATCAAGGTCAAGCAAACTTTCTGCCGCAACTCCAGCTTTTTTCTCACTGGCTTTTACAAATAAAAGTTGCCTATATGCATCAATTGCATTATATACAACACCTATCTGCTTATTCAGTTCACCTGTCTCTGTATTTATGGCCAGTGCTAAATTAGGGATATTGGTATTTAACTGATCGACGATCTGTGACATTCTGGTTTTTTCAGAAGTAGTTTTATTGGTCTTGGAACTTAAATTATCAAGCTCTTTTGCCAACCTCTGAGATATTGAAACTTCCCCAAAAGATTTACTTGTTTGTCGATCAACAGCTTGAATATTCCTTTCATACTCCTCTGTAAGCTCTTTTGTTTTACTTATAAGCTTATCAGTTTCCGATTGAGCACTTCCAGATGTTAATGAATATGTAATCAGAGCTCCAACTACTAACCCGATTGCTACTGCTACTGCTCCCCAAGGAGATTTAATCAAGGATGCAGTTAAAACGTCATTTGACACTTTTGCAGCATCAAAACCAACTTTAGCCATCATTACCGTTGCTCTTAAAGCGTTCCATGCTTGAGCAGCTCCGTTGATTATCGATGTGATAGCCATTGCAGCTCCTACAGATATTAGGGCGCCTTTCATATCCCAAAGGATTTTTACAGCATCTAAAGAATATTCAGTAAACTGGGCTATGTTACTTCCCCATTCGGCTGCCATATCTCCCAGTTCACCGCTTTGTGACATTTGATCGAGGTTATCCATGAATGAGTTTAGTTCATCCTTCAAATACTCAAAGCTATCTTCTCCAACATCGCGAGCAAACATGCTTACATTATCTCTAAGAGTAGCCCATAACCCTTGCATGGTTTGGCTTTGTTTGTCCATCATTCCATAGAACTTGCCACCTTCGGTTGTCATGCGGCGCAATGCTTCGGTTACTGCCTGAGAGCTTATTTGCCCACCCTCAACCATCTTACGCATTTCTGCTTCTGTTTTGCCGTACATTTTTGCCAGTTCAGCAAGTAACGGAACACCATTTTCAGCAAATTGCCGGAGCTCTGTCCCATATAACTTTGCATTAGTTACTACCTGTCCATATGCTAGAGAGATCATATTAAGCTTCTCTGCATTACCCATTGATATATCGCCTAGTATCTGCATTACTTCGGCGGTGTCCTTTGCTGCTACACCATAGGCAAGAAGCCTTTTTTCAGCTTCTACAACCTGGGGAAGTTCAAATGGAGTCTTGGCAGCAAATACAGTCAATTCATTCATCCTTTTTTGGGCTTTATCGGCACCATCAAGCAGAACTTCAAAATTTGCCATATACTGCTCAAACTTTGCATTTCCTCCAACCAGAGATTCAAACAAAGTTTTACCAGCATAACCGACTGCTAATCCCTTTAATAGGGTATATACATTTAACAACTGTCCGGTTGCAGTAGTGACGTTACGAGTATTTTTTATGTTTTTGGTCTGTTCCTGATTTTGTTTTTCAATCTCTTTAACAGTCTGAGATACTGCAACCTTTAGCTTATTTTCAGCAATTTGACTGTCCATAAGCTTGTTTTTCCAATTAGACACTGCTTTATCTGCCTTGGTAAGTCTGGAAACTAAATCGTCATACTCCTTTTTTAGTTTTTCAACCACTTCAGTTGATTTGCTTTCGGACTTTGCCACACTTTCATATGCCTGTTTAGCTGCCTCTGTTCTTAAAGTTAACTTTGACTGAGTATTCATTGCATCTTGAAGCCCTTTTTCCATTGTTGCTGTGGCAGCCTTTACTATCTTAGCCTCTTCTGCAAAACCCTTTAATCTGTTTTCACACAAGCCCATTTTATCACCGGTTGCTTCAATGGCTAAGTTTGTTATTTCAAACTCTTTTTTAACCTCTTTAAGTGCTGAAGCCATTTTATTGGTTTCCTGTGCAAATCTGTTTTGGCTGAATCCTATACTTATGTTAGGGTTTTTTGACATCTAATTTTTCACCTACCTTATAGCAACCCCATAATTGGAGTATCTGTGTTTTGCTTGGTTTCCTCTTCATTCTGGCTTAAGATTATCCAGTATAATGTATCAAGTTCCTGTTTATCTACCTCTGAGGGCATGATGTTTATTTTCAGGAAGCTCTTGTATAAATTTCTTAAACGCCCACTTTTGGGGTCCACATTTGCACTATCAGTGGGCTTTATGAGTTTTTTATTTCTTTGTCTATGTCCAAATACCAATCAAGTATTTTCCCGGTGGCTTTCTTTAATTCTTTCAAGCCCCCTTTGATTTCTTCCATCTGGTCAATTATTTCATCTGTTATTGCCGTTCCTTCAAACATCTTTTGCAATGCCAGCCTAGCACCTGTACCCAATCCACCTCTGTTATATCTTTCATCATCAATTATACATGCGTGCTTAAATGTAAATGGCTGCGATACTATTTTTTGCCCGTTGTATTCTAAAACAATTGTTTTCTGTGACATTGATTACTCTCCTTTTCCCATTAATAGCTCTTTGAATTCATCATGACTTACGACCATAATCTTTCTGTCCTTTTGATGTGGATTTACCATTCTTATGATGGACATAAGTACCTGCTCATTTATATAGCAATTACCATCTTTATACTTAATAAATCGGTTAAGTTCACCACTCTTAGGTACAAAATGCTCGAATATTGCTGTGCCGATATTATTTTTATGGCAATCATTACAGGAGTTTATACTTACACCCATTTCTATTTTATTTGGTCTCTTCATAGCTTTACCTCCAAAATAACAAGGGCAGCTGTTAAGCCGCCCTGTTATCTTTATCATTATTCAATCTCTACAAATTCGCTCCCGTTCCAGTAGTGATATGTATCATCAGTTGTCAGATGATATATTACCCCCGGAGTACCTGTTTCAGGTAAATCAGCAACAGCAGAAACAGTTGCAGGCTGTCCATAAACTTGATTTGAAACATTTGCTAGTGTTTCAAGTGTTGCCTTTGTAAAAAAATTTGCTGCGGCTGCTTCATTGGCAAATTTTCTTGAGTAAATCCACTGTCCATCTGCTACACGAGTAATTGAGCTTGCAGTCATGCTGTCATATTGTGGAGTAACATTATCTACAGGCTTTGTATCTGCTGTGCTATTAGAAGGTGCAAATTTGGTCTTTAGAAGCCATACACAAAGACATGATCCGTCATTGAATGTTCTCATATAGCCAAACGCTACATAAGGTGGATTATCAGTTGTGCCTCCATAAACCCCTCCGTTTGCATCTTTAGGCCTTCCAAGAAGAAATGCTTCTTCATTAAGCGTGAATTCTTTTCTTTGAATAGTAACATCGGCTCCAAGGCACTGAGTAATATCTTCATCTATGATGTCATCTGCCGGGACCTGCGTTCTATTTACTTTTGGATTGACCTGTGCCTGTTGTATTTTTGGCAGTGCGACAGGTACATTATAAGCTGCTTCTCCTATTACATCACTTACCAACTCAGCATAATATGCTTTTTTAAGTCCTACTTTTACCATGCTTACTCACTCTCCTGTTCTAATAATAAAAATACTTCTACTACCTTGTGATATATTTCTGTTTCCTTCTCATAGATTTTGGCACCCAACTTTACTGTACAAAGAAGGTTTTGCTCCAGTACTTTTTTAACCCCGTTTGTAATATCAAACAGGGTTGTATTATCTTTTGTCCAAATATCAACCCGGACATTTACATCTGACATAGTTGCTTTATCATCAGCTGCTGCTTCATCTGTATTGACAACCTCAAAAAGAGTTATACGTGGAAATTCATCTGCATTTGGTGCAACATTATCATTGTAGATTCTCTCCCAGCCCTTTTCCGTATCTTTCCCACCGAGTAAAGATATCAGTATTTCATCAGCATCTAATGTCAAAGATACCAGCGTTTCTGCATCTTGCAATGTTATCACCTCATATACTTTTCAAATTCCTCGTAAAACGCCTGCTTCATTGGCTCTATTGCTGCCGCCTGTGCTTCACGGTAAGCTTTTTCAATAAATGGTTTTGCAGGTGCACTTGACGTTCCATTTTCAACATAAAATAAGTATTCAAATCTTCTGTCTAAGGCACCTATTAACCTGTATCTGTTCTTAGTCTTTCGAGCTGTACGAGTTTTAGAAACAACAACATTATCCTGAGCATGCTCCTTTTCATCCTCTGATCGTGGAGTGTTTTTCATAAATGATTGCCTTGCAGGTTCGCTTCCGGCGTCTAGCACACGCTCCGCTATCTTATTTTTATCGGCACCCATGCTTTCAAACTGTGCTATCATTTGATTAAACTCTGAGATATCAAAACCCATTGGCATGTTATCACCCCGGCTCTATAATAAACACTTTGAAAGTCAAGAACTTATTTTCTTCTCGAATATTATCTATTGGAGGAAGTATTCCATAGCGTTTACCTTTGTACAGAATTGACATGTCGGGCTCTAAACCAGGCATATATCTAATTGTCACATCAGCAACAGTTTTAGATTGAGTAGCAGCTGCCGAGAAGAATTCCTTTCCATGCAGCCAGACCCACTTCGCCCATCTTTTTACTTCAGGCTTTTCAGGTTTATAACCAACATCTTGCCAGTCTGTTATTGGCTGCTTTTTATCATTTGTTGTTTTGACCTTTCTCTGAATCCTGATACGGTGTTTTAACTGCTCTGGCCTGACTTCTGTAATCA
>JAEZIV010000144.1 GCA_023436515.1 Bacillota bacterium | reverse complement strand
GGGATGCTTGCAGTTGCAAATGCCGAGGATGGTGGGGGAACAGCGGCAAATGCTTTTAATGAACTATTGCCCATAAAGGTTGCCGGTAAAACAGGAACAGCAGAAACAGGAAGAGAAGCAGAACACTCATCAAATGCGCTGTTTATAGCCTACGCTCCTGCCGACAATCCGCAGATAGCGGTGGCGGTTGTTGTTGAAAGAGGAGTACTCGGAGCCTATACTGCTCCAATAGCCAAGGATATATTAAAAGCATATTTTGATAATAATAAGTCAGGTGTGGATGATTTTAACGTTAAAATAGATGTGGTTGAATTGACAAAGTAGCGCGTAGATGGGGGACAAGTGCGAAGCAAAGTTTAATGCAAACATCCATGTTCTTCGCACAGCGAAAAGCCACCAGGTGTCTATTTATTACTATTTATGTACGCGCTATGCGCGTAGATGGGGGATTATATGACTGATAGTACAGTAACCTTTAAAGGAACAGTAAATGGTCTTTCAATTATTTTAAAACAAGATGCCAGCTTTGAAGAAATAGTTGAAAGCATGAAGATCAAGATTGACAATGCGGGAAAGTTTTTTAGAGGAGCCAAGCTGGCTGTTAGATACAAAGGGAGAGTATTAAGCGAGTCAGAGAAGGAAGAGCTCCACCAATTATTAAAAAGGGAAAGCGGAGCTACAATACTATCCTTTGAAGAGGAAGTTACCGAGGTCAACAGTATAGGTACTCAGAATAATTCTGCTGCATCCGGGGAAAGAAATAATCAAATAAAGAAATATATGTACTTCAAAGGAATAGAGGAGGGTCAGACTAAATTCTATCGGGGAACTGTAAGGTCAGGCCAATTAATCACCTTTGATGGTAATATTGTAATAATAGGGGATGTTAATCCGGGAGCTGTAATTGAAGCCACAGGAAATATTGTAGTTATGGGAATGTTAAGAGGAGTAGTGCATGCCGGAAGCAATGGAAACAAGGAGGCAATTGTTGCGGCATTGGGGCTTTATCCTACTCAGCTGAGAATTGCAGACATTATAACAAGACCTCCTGATGAGAAGGCCTCGGCTGTTAATCATATACCCGAAATGGCTTACGTTAAAGGTGATATGTTATATGTTGAGCGCTATCTTCCTACATCCATCAGAAATGTATAAGGATTCGCCATGCTTTGGTATTAGCCTTTAACTACCGTACAAATTTTTTTTAATTAGAAGTAAGATGAATTGACAAAATACTAAAACAAATATATAGTTTTATGTGTATGACTTTATATTAATAAATAGTAAATTTATGTAAATATCATTTCTTTGGATAAGAATTGGAGGCAAGCTGTATGGGCGAGGTAATTGTAATTACATCTGGGAAAGGCGGTGTTGGAAAAACAACAACAACTGCCAACATTGGTACAGGCCTGGCACTGGCGGGTAATAAGGTTGTACTGATTGACACTGATATCGGACTTCGAAATCTCGATGTTGTAATGGGGCTGGAAAACAGGATAGTATATGATTTGGTTGATGTTGTAGAAGGAGTATGCAGGGTAAAGCAGGCGCTAATAAAGGATAAAAGATATGATGGGTTGTTTTTATTACCGGCAGCCCAGACCAGAGACAAATCAGCTATTTCTCCTGAGCAAATGATTAACCTGGTCAATGAATTGAAGGAAGAATATGATTACATAATCATTGACTGTCCGGCTGGTATAGAACAGGGCTTTAAAAATGCAATTGCTGGAGCAAACAGAGCAATTGTTGTTACAACCCCTGAGGTGTCTGCCGTTAGAGATGCAGACCGTATTGTCGGCTTACTTGAAGCAAATGAATTAAGAAACCCAAAACTGCTTATCAACAGGGTGAAAATTGATATGGTAAAACGGGGAGATATGATGAGTATAGAAGATATAATCGATATACTTGCCATTGACCTTATTGGTGTTGTTCCCGATGATGAAAAAATAGTTATTTCAACAAACAGAGGGGAACCCGCTGTAAATGACGAGAAATCTCTTGCCGGACAAGCATATAGAAACGTAACAAGAAGGATTCAGGGTGAGGACGTTCCAATTTTGAACCTTGAATCAGAGGATGGATTGATTAGTAAATTTAAAAAACTGTTAGGGTTTAAATCTACATAAGGAGGAATAGGGGATGCTGATTGATTTTTCAAAGATCTTTGGCAGATCTAAACCATCGAAGGATGTAGCCAAAGAGAGACTGCAGTTGGTACTGATACACGATAGAGCCAATGTTTCTCCAGAATTTCTTGAAATGGTAAAGGGTGAGATAATTAAGGTTATACAGCATTACATGGAGATAGACGAAAGTGCTCTCGACATACAGCTTACAAGAACTAAAAGTGATGAAGGAGATAGAATTGTTCCGGCATTAGTAGCGAATATACCTATTAAAAATGTAAGGAATGCAGGTAAATAAAACTAAAGGTATGTGAATTTTAACCATGAATATTGCATTTATAGCTCATGATAATAAAAAAGAATTGATGGCTAGTTTTTGCATAGCCTATAAGTATATTTTACAGGGACACCATCTTATTGCTACCCGATCAACGGGAATTGTGATAAACAAGGCTACAGGGCTCAATATCAATCTGCTTGCCTATTGTAATCTCGGTGCGCAGCAGCTGGGAGCAAGTATTGCATGTAATGAGATAGACCTTTTGATTTATTTCAGAGATGCCTATACCGAAAATGATACCAATACTTTTTTGCTTTTCAAGCATTGCGATGCAAACAATATACCTTATGCTACAAATATAGCTACAGCTGAAGTGCTGATAAAAGGTCTTGAACGAGAGGATCTTGCGTGGAGAGAATTACTTCGATAAAATCACATATAAGTATCAAATAACTACAGCCCGGGCATATGCTCAGGCTGTTTTTTATTTCTTCAGCTCAGAAGTGTATAACTAAAAAATGAAGATATGAATATTATCAGAAGCTCCTAAATATAATTAAGTAAAGCATCAATTGGGACAAGAATAGAGCTTGATGCTTAACCTATGAAAAACCCAAAGCGGCTTTTGTAATTATGATGTACGCCAAAGAGCGTAGAATGGGAGATTATATGGATGAAATGATAGTCAGGCCAAAGTACTCTAGACAGACAAATCCTCAGAGAAGGAGAAAAAAGGATAATAATGATACCATGTCTACGGTGTTTGCCGCTAAATTGCTGGCAGTTGTCGTGTTTTTATCGGTGTTCGCTTTGTGTAAGGCTGCAAATACCCCTGCAACCAACTTTATTATTTCGAGGGTCAGGTTGGTAGCAACCGACAACTTTGATGCAAACAAATATTTGCTTAAGGCAGCAACAGCCCTTGGCATTACCTTACCTACAGCGAAAGAGAGTACTGCCATAGGTGCAGACAGCCTCACCTCCGAGCTTGATTCAAAAAAGTCTGAGGATGTACCTGGGATGACAAATACTGGAGATAGTATCGGAAAGGAAGAAGTATCAGATCAGGTGTCAGGCACTTCCAAACCAGTCACAGAACCCAGCAGTGGTGATCAGACCTTCAGCAGTTCAATAAGTGATAACATTAGTGCCATTACTCAAACGCCGGTTCTGGAGGAAAAGGAAATCAAAGCACTAGCTGACAAGTATTCCTTCATTATCCCGATTAAGGGTGATATTGATTCTCCCTTTGGAATAAGAACTGATCCATTAAGCGGTAAAACCACATTTCACTCCGGAATTGACATAAAAGCAAATGTGGGCTCAAATATTAAGGCTGCACTTGATGGTGAGGTTGTTGAAGCAGGTTCAAGTCCTGAGTATGACAACTACGTTAAGATTCAGCATAACGGAGGAATATCCACAGTCTATGCGCATTGCTCTATAATTGTTGCACAAAAAGGTCAGAAGGTAAAGCAGGGTGATGTAATTGCAAAGGTTGGTGACACAGAGAGAGTCTCTGGAGCTTACCTACATTATGAGATATGGAAGGATGATAAGGCTGTGGACCCTGAGAAGCTGCTAAGCTTTATAAATCAGTAATTTTTTATAATTTGTTAGGCTTGAAGGGTTATTTAATTCAAGCCTCGTTTCACATAATTTTCTATACCTGTTATTAGATAAGGGAATATACCGGGTTATATATAATGAAAATTGGAGTAACGATAAATTTCAATTTTACAGGTTTCAGGGTATCAATTAATATCTTTATTTTAGGGGTTTTTATTGGGGCCTTATTAACCGGAGCCATGGCTGAATATATGCTGACCCTGGGCTTTATTGCAGCTCATGAAGCTGCTCATATGCTCTTTGCATTTATTTCAGGAGCAAAGGTGTATAGCCTGCGGATTCTTCCTGTAGGGCTCAATGCAGAAATCGACGATACTTGCTGCAGCAGGGGACAGAGAATATTGATTTATGGGGCAGGACCCTTATGCAGCCTTCTTATTTCCGGCCTCTTTTTTCTTATGCTATTCAACAATTATATACACAGCCCGCTTATAGCTCTAGGAGCAATAATAAATATGTATCTTGGAGTCTTTAATCTGATTCCTATTGTGCCACTGGACGGTGGCAGACTTTTTTTGGAGCTTTTATCTTCAAGATATGGAATTTTTAAGGTAGAAAAGGTGCTGCGTTCTCTGTCAATCCTTTTATCTATGGGAATTCTTTTGTTAGGCGTGGCAGCCTACATCCTTAAAAGGAGTAACCCCAGTCTATTATTCATAGGCGTTTATATTTTAATGAGCTTAAGTAAAAGCAAGGAGGAAGCAGCTTTTATGAACATCAAGAGCTTTATCTTCAGAAAGTCGAAAATTGCGGAAAAAGGTGTTTATCCGGCACGAGCTATAGTTGTGATAAAAAGCATGAGGCTTAGAGAGGCCATAAAGGCAATGGATCATGTTGACAAATTTCACATTGTTCATGTATTAGATGAGGATTTTAAGGTGGTAAAGGTACTAACGGAGCAGGAGATTCTCGACTGGCTTATCATAGCTTCCCAAGATGCAACGTTTGATAATTTACTGCAGATAGAGTATAATGTTCATAGTGGGAACATCTAGCGTCTTATACAAATAGGGGGTACTTATGTATAAAATTGTAGAAAAAGAGATCTTGAATCCTTATGTTGTTCGTATGGATATAGAGGCACCTTATGTCGCAAAAAAGGCAGAACCGGGACAATTCATCATATTTAGGATAGATGAGGCTGGAGAGAGAATTCCTCTTACAATTGCTGATTTTGATAGAGAAAAGGGAACAGTTACAATAATTTTTCAGATTGTAGGAAAGTCAACGAGGGTTTTGGCAGAAATGAATGAGGGGGATACACTTCTCGATTTTGTAGGTCCCCTTGGTGTTGCATCTCATTTGGAGGGATACAAGAAGGTTGCTGTAATTGGAGGCGGCTTGGGTACTGCCATAGCATATCCTCAGGCGAAAAAGCTTCACTCACTGGGGGCTGAAGTTCATGCAATTACAGGCTTCAGGAACCTGTCTCTTATAA
>JAEZIV010000109.1 GCA_023436515.1 Bacillota bacterium | reverse complement strand
AACTGCAATAGCTCCTGATCTTCAGTTAACTGATATGAACATATGCAGTGAGAACGGAACGGCTCGGGACCTTCAGGGTAAGATTGTAAATGTGTCATTTTGCCCATATTTTCAGCGTGCTATTTTAGGAGATACTACCATCGCTTTAACAAAATTGTATGAGAAGGATGAAAAACCAAGTGTAGTCTATACCAGACCTATTTTAAATGAAAAGAAGGTAACCGGTGTAGTTCGAACAGCAATTGAGCCTGAAGCTATACGAAAATTATTGGTATTGAGTGCTTTGAGAGGAAATGAAGTCACTTATTTGCTCAGAAGAGATGCAACCATACTTATGAATGTAGATGAGAGTAAGGTTGAAACAGGTAACTTTCTTGAAGAGGTTCAAACAGATGACTATACAAAAAGAGACCTGGAGCAGGTAATAAAACAGGGTCGAAGTGTTTTGACCAAGGTAAGCATTAACAATCAGCCACACTATATTTCCTTTAAGGGAATCAAGGATTCAAACGATTGGGGAGTTATGATTACCATTCCGGTTGAAAAGCTGAATGCGCTGTATAAGGATAGTGAAGGTTTCTCCAAAAATCTAAGAAATTTCATTATACTCCTGATTTCCTTCATATTTACGACAGTGTTGGTTTTTGTCTCTATCAGAGAAAGCGCCAGAAGCGACCGTATGGAGTACCTTGCCTACTATGATAATAATACAGGAAGTATAAACTACAACCGTTTTAGAAGAGACGCTGCTACTATGATAAATAAGCTCAATGCCGGGAATTACGCAGTTGTCCAGATAACCATAGATAAGTATGAATACATAAGAGAGTTTTTTGGTGTTCAGGAAATCGAAAAGCTGCTAAGGAATATCTCAAAGAAAATAGGTAGCTATTTAAAAGAGGGTGAGATTTACTGCTGCACTAATTCAAGCTACTTCAACCTTCTTATGAAGTATCACAATAAAGAGGAACTTTCAGATAGAATTGGTTATATGAATACCAAGCTAATAGGTACTGAGGATACCGAAATCAAAAACGATAAATACGAGTTGAGACTTCATTACGGTATTTACTGTCTTAAAGAAGATGATCATGATGTGGATATTATGGTAGATAGAGCAGGTCAGGCTTTATCTCACATCAAGGGAGACAGAAGTCAGCTTATTGTTTACTATTCGAATGAAATGCAAAACAAGGTATTTGATGAAACAGAAATCGAAGAGAGAATGTTTATTGCTCTTGAGGAAAAAGAGTTCCTTGTTTACCTTCAGCCCAAGTTTGATCTTAATACCGGAAGACAGGTAGGAGCCGAGGCGCTGGTCAGGTGGATGCATCCCGAAAAGGGCCTTATATATCCTGGACGGTTTTTGGGGGTATTTGAAAAAAATGGCTTTATCGTTAAAATGGATATGTATATGCTGGATATAATGTGTCACTGGCTTAAAATATGGATAAGCAAAGGTTATAGGCCGCTTCCCTTGTCCTTGAATATATCCAGACTCAATTTGTTTGACGAGTATTTTGAAACCAATCTCGTTAATACTCTTGAGCAATACGGTATACCTACAAACCTTATTAATCTGGAGATTGCAGAACAGGTTGTATCAGACAATGTAGAAATACTGACTGCTCTGATGGCGCGCCTTAAAAGATATGGCTTCCTTATATCTATGGATGACTTCGGAACCGGGACAGCCTCCATGAATACACTTTATCACGTTCAGATAGATGAGCTAAAGCTTGAGAGAAAATTCCTGCTCGGTGCCGAAAAGACAGAACGAGGTAAAAACGTTATTGGAAGTATAATTGAAATGGCAAAGCGGCTCAATATTAAAGTAGTATCAGAGGGAGTGGAGAACAAAGCTCAGGCTAAAATGCTTCATGAGTTAGGCTGCGACATGATACAAGGCTTTGCATTTTCAGAACCTTTACCCATACGAGAATACGAGAATTATACATATGGGCCGAGGGCTAATGAAAACAAGATATGGTAGTGACCCAGTTAGCCGTGTAGTATTGACACATAAAAACTGTAAGAATATAATTAATATTAATATTTAATATTGACAAAGACGTTGATGAGAAGAGTAAGTAAAAAGTGTGGTTTCAGAGATCGGGTACAGTAGCTGCAAGTGTCCGGACCAACAGTTTACCGAAGACCACCTCTGAGTCTGAGCGGTGATTACGTTATAATCTGCATATTTAGTGTAAGTTAATAATATGCTCCGAGTTGCAAGTAGGGTGGAACCGCGGGATAACTCTCGTCCTTATATTTCGTCAATCATGGATTGACTATAGGACGGGAGTTTTATTTTTTTAGGGATTATAAATATATAAGCAAAAATTTAAAGGAGTGATAAGTTTATGAAGGTGACCTTAAAGAACGGAAACATACAGGAATTCCAAGAGGGGATTACTATAAAGGAGATTGCAGAAAGCATCAGCGCAGGCCTTGCTAGAGTAGTTCTTTCTGGAGAGGTGGACGGAAAGGTGCGGGACCTTGAATTTAAAGTAGAAAAGGATTGCTCCTTAAACCTTTTGACCTTTGAGGACGAGGGTGGAAAAATCACATACAGACATACAGCCTCCCATGTTATGGCGCAAGCCGTAAAAAGGTTGTATCCCGAAGTCAAGCTGGCCATTGGTCCGGCTATACAAAATGGCTTCTATTATGATTTTGAAACCGAAAGAAACTTTACTCCTGAGGATTTAGCCCTTATAGAAAAGGAAATGGAAAAGATAATTAAGGAAGATCATAAGCTGGAACGGTTTGTACTCTCCCGAGGGGATGCCATTAAGCTAATGGAGGAAAGAAAGGAGCCTTATAAGCTCGAGCTTATTAGGGAGCTTCCCGAGGATGAAGAAATATCCTTCTATAAGCAGGGAGATTTTATTGATCTGTGTGCCGGACCACATTTGCCAGCAACAGGGAAACTCAAGGCTGTTAAGCTCATGAGCGCAGCGGGTGCATATTGGAGAGGCAATGAAAAGAATAAGAT
>JAEZIV010000014.1 GCA_023436515.1 Bacillota bacterium | reverse complement strand
ATTGTTTCCTTTACCTGCTTTTGACCTTCATCGGTATATATGGCTTCGGCTCCCCTTTGCACTACATATGATACACCATTGAACTTTGTTGCCTGTCTTCTATACCAAAGCCTGTTCAAACCTATTTCACCCTGGTCAGCAGTGGACACCTTAAGTTCCTTTGGTATAACAATATATGCACATCTTGTTCCGGTAAAGCCAGCAGTTTTGGAGTAGCTCCTAAACTCTATAGCAACTTCCTTGGCTCCATCAATTTCATATATACTATGGGGTACATCCTTGTCAGTTATAAAGGCCTCATATGCAGAGTCAAATAGAATAACTGATTTGTTTTTTGCTGCATAATCAACCCAAATCTTTAACTGCTCCCTTGTCAAGGTTGTCCCTGTGGGGTTGTTTGGCAAACACAAGTAAATGAGGTCAACTCTTTCCTTAGGCAATTCTGGTACAAACCCGTTTTCAGCAGTACAAGGCAGATAGGTTACATTTGACCATCTTCCATCTATATAACTGCCCGTTCTTCCTGCCATGACGTTACTGTCAACATAAACAGGATACACTGGGTCTGTTACAGCAATTCTGGAATTCTGTCCAAACAGCTCCTGTATATTTGCAGTATCGCTTTTAGCGCCATCGCTCACAAACACCTCGTCGGCCCCAAAGGATATCCCTCTTTTTTTGTAATCAAATTCAATTATCTTATTAATAAGGAAATCATAACCTTCATATTCAGGGTAACCCTTAAAGGTTTCTACTCTTGACATATCATCAACAGCCTTATGCATTGCTTCAATGCATGCCATAGGCAAAGGACGTGTTACATCCCCGATTCCAAGTCTGATTACATCTGCTGTAGGATTATCCTGCTTAAAGGCATTAACCCATTTACCGATCTCAGCGAATAAATAATTACCTGGTAGCTTTAAGTGATTTTCATTTACAAATGCCATATTATTACCTCTCCTAATATATAAACTAAATTTCGATTTCTCCGTCAAATACTTTTACAGCAGGTCCGGTCATGTACACATGGTTGTCTTTCTCAGACCACTCAATGTAAAGGTCCCCACCAAGAAGCTTAATTGTTGCAGCTCTTTCAGAAACATTGTTAAGTACAGAAGCAACCAAAACTGCACAAGCTCCTGTGCCGCAGGCCAAGGTTTCTCCTGCCCCTCTTTCCCATACTCTCATTTTAAGGGTATTTTTATCTATTATTTGGACAAACTCTGCATTTACCTTTCGGGGAAACAATTTGTGAGTCTCCATTTTAGGTCCGATTTCATTAAGGGGAAAATTATCTACATTATCTATATAAGCTACTGCGTGAGGGTTTCCCATGGAAACAGCAGTGACATTAAATTCATAATTACCAACTACCACCGGCTCAGAAATAAATCTGCTCTTATCCGTATTAACAGGTATGTTTTTGGGCTCAAGTATGGGCTCACCCATATCAACTCTTACAAGGCATACCTTTCCATTCTCTACAGTAAGGGTTAACACTTTAATACCCGCAAGAGTCTCAATATTAATAACCTTTTTTTCTGTAAGTCCATTGTCATAAACATATTTCCCAACGCAGCGTATTGCATTTCCGCACATTTCTGACTCTGATCCATCAGAGTTAAACATCCTCATCTTAAAATCAGCATTTTGAGACGGTAAAATGAGAACCAAGCCATCGGATCCAATTCCAAAATGCCTGTCGCTGACCCTCCTTGCAACTTCTGAGGGGTTGTCAACCTCGGCGTTTGTACAGTTAATATATATATAATCATTACCTAAGCCTTGCATTTTAGTAAATTTCATTAATTACTCCTTCCCAGTAAATAGCCAAAAAATCTGTATATATAATAGGATTTTTATTACTTATTTTGGTTTTTTTATTATAACATAGGCCAAAACCTGCTGCAATGAATTTTAAAACATTCAACCTAAACTGCTTAAGCATAATGGATTCTGGCAATTAATATAATATTGGTCATTATTACCACAATCAATTGTATTGTAAATCCTACTATAATATAATTATTAATTATTAAAAACCTATCACGGAGGAGCGCCTTGAAAGATTTTATTAGTAACATAACAAAACGTATAGTTAGTTTTTTTGCAAATATCGAAATGCCGGGTTTTGCGACAATGATGCTGGGAGTGACCTTTATTTCTGTTCTTATTGTTGGAATTTGGGCCTTTTTAAGAATCAGAAGAATAAGAAATGGAAGCCTTGTCTTAGATGAGATTGAATTATTAGATACTGAAGAAGTGAAGAAGCCTCTATTTAAATTAACAAAAAAAGACTTTATTATTATGCTTGTGATGACTTTTATCTATGCTGTACCCGCTATATATAATCTCGGAAGCTTTAATGTACCCGAAACAGGATGGGCTCCGTCAGCAAAGGATGATGGGTTTATAGTTGACCTTGGTAAGGAGGTTAATGTGTCCAAGGTGATGATATATCAGGGCTATAATCATGAAAAGTACGATAATGTTAAGTACCAGATTTTATATAGTAATCAGTTTGGGACATTTTGGAGTTCTGAATTTATCGACAAGACTGGCTTTTATTCCTGGAAGGCTTCTACAAAGGAGTTCACTACAGATAAAATTAAATTTGTTCCCAACGGTCCAGGTGCGACCATAAACGAAATTGCAGTATTTGAGAAGGGCTCTACAAAGCCTTTGACAATTAAAAGTATATCCTCCTCACTTCCGACTCCCTCTGCAATTAAAATCGAGAGCCCCGACCACAAGCCTTATGAGTTGGCAAATCTGATTGATGAACAGGATTTGGTTGATTTTTACACCTTATCTGATACAAATACATATTTTGATGAAGTATTCTACCCTCGGACAGCCCTTGACTTTATTTATGAGATTATTCCTTTTGAAAGAACACATCCTCCTCTGGGTAAATACTTCGTTATGATCGGAATGCTTATTTTCGGAGTAAACCCCTTTGGATGGAGAATCATCGGCACACTCTTCGGAGTAGCTATGATACCAATTATGTATCTATTCGGCCTGAAAATATTCAAGAAAAGGTTTTTTGCATTTTGCACTGCATTTCTGATGATGTTTGATTTCATGCACTTCGTACAAACCAGAATTTCTACTATTGACGTTTATGTTACCTTCTTTGTTATATTGATGTATTACTATATTTATGATTATTTTATCAAGAAGCCTTACAAGGTAGGCTTGAAAAAGTCCCTGCTGCCTCTATTTTTATGCGGTCTTGTACTTGGAATAGGAACGGCCACAAAGTGGATAGCTATGTACGGAGCCGTAGGGTTAATGCTGATATTCATAATTACAAAGCTTGATGAAATAGCTTGTTATACAGCCTATCGAAAGTATGGCTTATCCTCGGATCTGTTCAATAAGTTCTGGTCAAAATACTTTATAAAAACAGCACTGGCTTGTGTAGTGTTTTTTATTTTAATCCCAGGGATAATATATTTTGCTTCCTATACTAGTATAATGATGGTTCCAGGCAATGGTGTAAAAGAGTTTTTTAATAACCAAGCCCATATGTACAATTTTCATAATGAACTGAATATCAAGCACTCCTATTCCTCCCCCTGGTGGTCATGGCCTATTATGGCAAAACCCATTTGGTTTTACGGATCTAAGGCATTGGCGGCAGAGAGTCTCACTTCCAGTATAATTTGCATGGGTAATCCTCTGATATGGTGGTTTAGTATTCCGGCACTGATAACAGGAATTATCCTGGCAATAAAGAGAAAAGATCGTTTCATGGTTGTTCCAATTTTAGGTGCTCTGTTTCAATATATCCCCTGGATGGTTGTTCGTAGAATGGCCTTTATATATCATTACTTTTCTGTATTGCCGTTCTTAATAATAATCATGGTGTACCTACTGAAGATTTTTTACGATCTGGGTAAGACGGCAAGGAAAATAGTATATATATACCTGATACTGACCGCATTACTATTTATAATGTTCTATCC
>JAEZIV010000463.1 GCA_023436515.1 Bacillota bacterium | reverse complement strand
GACCTATGGATTTTCAGGTGCGAGAGCCGGTCTCACCCCTTATAGGCGGACTTACCAAGACCAATCAGATCCTTGAGCTGCAGATAACTCAGGAATATACGGGGCAGCAAAGGCATTTGTGCTATCTGGTGCCCTTGTGGAAGGAGGTACTGGAGTTTGATACCTATGCAAATGGGCAGGGAACAAGTGTAAAGAAAATCATAAGCAGGCAGGTGTTCAACAATAAATTTGGTGGTTTTGCCGCTGTTACAAATATTGGTGAGGATATGAATTGGACAGGTCATCAGCTTGCCCAGGCAAATACCTTCGGGTATGCCCGGCTGGCCTGGAATCCTGAGCTCAGTGCAGAGGAAATTGCCGAGAGCTGGATCAGACTCACCTATTCAAATAATCCGAAGGTAGTAAGTACAATAAAAGCAATGCTCATGGGTTCCTGGAAAACCTATGAAAACTATACCTCACCTCTAGGCATAGGCTGGATGGTTAACCCGAATCATCATTACGGTCCCAATGTTGACGGCTACGAATATGACAGATGGGGGACTTACCACAGGGCAGACCTGAAGGGTATAGGTGTTGACAGAACCGTTAAGAGCGGAACCGGCTATACCGGACAATACCATAAGGAAGTAGCCGAAATGTACGAGAACCCAGAGAAGTGTCCGGAAGAATTGCTGCTTTTCTTTCATCATATTGATTACAATTACCGTCTTAAGTCCGGTGAGACTATAATCCAACACATATATAATACTCACTTTAAAGGTGTTGAAGAGGTTGAAGAGTTGCTGGAAAAATGGAAGAGCCTCAGAGATAGTTTAGAGGAGGATGTATTTACTCATGTGTTAAGCAGGTTTGAGGGACAGCTATCTCATTCAAAGGAGTGGAGGGATGTCATAAACACCTACTTCTTCAGAAAAACCGGTATACCTGATGAGTTGGGAAGGAAGATATATTAAAAGAGTTTCTATACAGTTACGGCCGAAGGTGCCCGGCGGGATAAATACTCATAAATTCAGTTTAGGAGCTTAGGTACAATGGAGCTTACAATTGTGTGAACGCTTCTGCTATTCAGCTGACATCCGGCAAATGCCGGGTGTCTTTATTTAAATAGCCCTTCATGCCCCTGCTTTTAAAAGAAATTTGATATGTGATAAGAGGCTATATAAAAGTAACTTTTATTACACATAATATCAATTATTGTCCTAGAAATTGTGGAAATAAGAGGTATAATTATTATTGTATAAATCTATTAAGTAAATGTTGAAGCAAGCAGCGAAGCAACAAATAAATAAGAAAGCGGTGAAGGTACATGTTAGTTAAAAATTACTTTGAAGATCCAAAAACATTACATGTGGGGACAATGGAAGACAGAGCTTACTATATACCCTACCCTGATATCAGTAGTGCACTCTCCTCGGAGAGCAGAAGCCAGTCTCAGCGTTTTCAGCTTCTCAACGGACAATGGAGTTTTAAATACTTTAACAGCATTTATGATGTAAAGGAAGAATTCTATGTTCCGGGCTTTGAGCTTGCCCGTTTCGACGAAATCCCGGTGCCTGCAGCCTGGCAGAATCATGGCTACGATAGGCATCAGTATACAAATATAAGCTACCCCTTTCCCTATGATCCGCCTTATGTGCCGGTAGAAAATCCGTGCGGGGCCTACGTAAGACAGTTTGAGGTGGCTGCAGGCATGGAAGGCATGAGAAAGTACATCAACTTTGAGGGTGTTGACTCCTGCTACTATCTATGGATAAACGGGGCCTTTGTAGGCTACAGTCAGGTATCACATTCCACCAGTGAGTTTGACATTACAGACCATATAAGAACAGGAACCAACACAATTGCAGTATTAGTACTAAAATGGTGTGACGGAAGCTATTTTGAGGATCAGGATAAGTTCAGAATGTCGGGAATATTCCGGGACGTTTATATTCTCTACCGCCCCCAGAACCATATACAGGACTTTTTTGTAAAGACAGAGCTCTCAAAGGATTACAAAAAAGCAGCTATAACCGTTGATATTGAGTCTGTTTGCGGAAAGCTCTCAGAAATCCAATACCTGCTTTTGGATACCGAAGGGAAAGCAGAGTTGTCAAGGGGGACAGCCTCAATAGATATCGGAAAGAAAGGGACTCCTGCTGTTCAGATCAGCCTTGACAATCCCCTTTTATGGAATGCAGAGCAGCCCAACCTGTATACACTGGTATTAAGCTCAGGAGACGAGACTATAGCCCTTAAGCTGGGACTTAGAGAAATAAAGATATTGGACCGAGTAGTATATATAAACGGACAAAAAATAAAGTTCAAGGGAGTTAACCGTCATGACAGCAATCCTGTAACAGGTCCTGCTGTTACTGTAGAGGATATGCTTCTGGATCTGTCACTAATGAAGCAGCATAACATTAACGCAATACGTACCAGCCATTATCCCAACTCTCCTTTGTTTACCGAGTTCTGTGACAATTATGGATTTTATGTAATTTCGGAAGCCGATATAGAGATCCATGGAACAGTGACAAGTCTGGGGGGATACGATATAAGTATGTTTCCCATGCTGGCACATGACTCCGACTATGGGGAAACTATTTTGGATCGCGTGAGAAAAAATGTTATTCGTGACAAGAACCGTACCTCTGTAGTCATCTGGTCTATGGGTAACGAAGCAGGCTTCGGAAGAAACTTTGAAAAGGCTCTGAGCTGGACAAAAGGCTATGATGCCAGCAGACTGACCCATTATGAAGGCGCTATTTACAGACCTGAGGGGTATAAGTGTGACTTCAGCAACCTGGATTTATATAGCTGCATGTATGCGCCACTTGGGGATATAACAAAGTACTTCGAAGAGGGCGGGGATAAGCCCTTTATACTGTGTGAATATATCCATGCCATGGGCAACGGCCCCGGAGATATTGAGGATTATCATGATCTGATACAGCAGTATGACGGCTTCTGCGGAGGCTTTGTATGGGAATGGTGTGATCATGCAGTTTATATGGGAAGAACGGAGGAGGGCAGAGAAAAATATTACTATGGGGGTGACTTTGGTGAATTCCCCCATGATGGCAATTTCTGTATGGATGGTCTCGTATATCCCGACAGAAGAGTTCACACAGGTCTCCTTGAATATAAGAACGTACTTCGACCACTTAGGCTTATTAAGGAAAATACCAAAGAGGGTAAATACATTTTCAGGAATATGCTGGACTTCGTAAATACAAAGGATTATCTGTATATTTCCTATGAAGTAACGGGAAATGGGAAGATACTGGCTCAGGGCACTATTGAGGATGAAAGGGTTTTAAATATAAAGCCTCATGAGGAAAAGGAGATTTCTCTCGACTTGAAGGATCTGAGCGGCACAGACAATTATCTAAAATTTAATTATGTGCAAAAGATCGATATGCCATTTACCGGGAAGGGGCATTTGCTGGGCTTTGACCAAATAAAGCTAGCTGCCGACAAAACCGGACTGATGGAAGACAGGTACGAATTTTTGTTGGGGCAGGTTGACTCCTCTGGGGGCGAAATGAGCCTTGAGGAATCGGACAGATATGTGGTTGTAAAGGGGGCGGATTTCCGATATACCTACAACAGACTGACCGGTGTATTTGATAAAATGGTCTACAAAAACAATGAGCTCCTTGAAAAGCCCATGAGCTATAACATCTGGAGAGCCCCTACAGATAACGATAGAAATATTCGGCACAAGTGGGAGCAGAGCGGCTATGACAGAACCCTGTCAAGAGCATATACCACACATATTTCTAAGGAAGAGGGCAATATACGCATTATAACCGAGCTGTCGGTATCTGCCCTGTGTGTCCAAAGAATACTTGACATAAGCACAGAGTGGAATATTGCTGCTGATGGGACGATTTCAGTAAATATGCAGGTGGAAAAAAACATGGAAATGCCTTTCCTGCCACGCTTCGGACTGAGAATGTTTCTTCCGGAGGAAATAAATAACGTTGAATATTTTGGCTATGGTCCCTACGAAAGCTATGCTGACAAGAGAAGAGCTTCATATATGGGCAAGTTTACCGCAAAGGTTGAGGATTTGCATGAGGACTACATCAAGCCTCAGGAAAACGGCAGTCATTGGGGCTGTCATTACGTTAAAATAAATTCCGACAGTGGGGTGGGTCTCCTTGTGCTGAATGACGAGCCCTTCGGGTTTAATGCCTCTTACTATACCCAGGAGGAGCTGACCAACAAAATGCACAACTTTGAGCTTGAGAGAAGCGGAAGCACTGTGCTGTGCATAGACTATGCCCAAAGCGGCGTGGGCTCCAACAGCTGTGGTCCTGAATTGATTGAAAAGTACAGACTCAATGCCCAGAGGTTCCACACAACCATGTTTATAAAGCCGTTTATTAAGAAACAGGAATAGTGGGACTGTGCTTCAAGTGAATAAGGAGTAAGATCAGAGCCGGCTGCGGATTTACAATATCCGCGGTCGGCTCTGGTTGCATAGCAGACCACCTTTAGTTAAGCCATATTGTCTTTATGCTCTTAAAATATCCACAATCCAACTGCTTTCTGGCATTGGCAGTCCCTCGTTTAGGGCAAGGTTTTCCGCAACTCCCTGAATAGCACTCCAATAGGCTATTGCCAAAGCAGAAGGGTTACCGGGCTTTATTTCACCAAGCTGCTGCCCCTTCTCTATATGGGGAAGTACAGGAGTAACTGCATCAAACTGACTAAGCAGCTGCTTAATACTCTCGGGTACACCGTGGGAGTTCATAGACCTGTTCATTAGAATAAATATTTTAGCTGTTATGGATTCGCAACGCAGTGCTGTAAATATTTCCTCGGTAATCCTCTCAAAGGCTTGAATAGGTGTTAAGCTTTCATCAGTAAATAATTGTAATACATCGTGGGGACCTGAAAGGCCTAACCTCACC
>JAEZIV010000458.1 GCA_023436515.1 Bacillota bacterium | reverse complement strand
GTGGTAAGCCTGCGAGATCTATGACCTTTGACAGTGAGCAGCAGCAAATAGTTGACCAGATTTTCCTTATAACTCTAAAACCGGTTTTGTATGCAGCAAATGTATCCGAAAATGATCTGTCTTCCCTGGAAGACAATAGATTTTTGGCTGAACTCAAGGAGCTGGCTGAAAGTGAAGGCTCCGAGGTTATGATTATCTGCGCAAAGGTTGAGGAGGAAATTGCTCAGTTGGCTGATGATGAAAAGGCCGATTTCCTTGAAGCCATGGGACTGGATGAATCCGGTCTGGACAAGCTTATTAAAGCCAGCTACAAAATACTTGGGCTGATAAGTTATCTTACAGCAGGGCCACAGGAGGTCAGAGCCTGGACAATTATCAGGGGTACAAAGGCTCCACAGGCTGCAGGTAAAATTCACAGCGATTTTGAACGAGGTTTCATCAGGGCTGAAATAGTCGCCTACAACGATCTTATGGCCTGCGGTACCTATACTGCAGCAAAAGAAAAGGGTCTGGTCAGATCGGAAGGTAAGGAGTATGTAATGCAGGATGGGGATGTTACACTGTTCAGGTTTAATGTATAAATCTTATTCCCCACTATAATAAATCTATAAAATAGGCCCTCGTTGTCCAACCAATAGGTAAACAGCGGGGGCTTACAATGTGTGTCGTGCTACTTATGTAAATTACTTAAGGAAGGCATCAAAAAACAGCCTATATCACTTCATCATATAAGCTGTAATTCTGTTATAACTACTTATTTGATATTACCTCGGCTACCTCTTGTACTTCAGCCTCATGGAGTACCTCGTTCAAATCAATTATTGAGAATAACTTATCATCTTTTCTTCCAACACCTTTGATATACTGTTTATTATTAACTCGAAGAATTGCCTCGGACTTATCAATTAAATCCTCCTGCAGATTAATTATTTCAATAACATTGTTTACCATAAATCCAAATAGCTGACCTTCATTCTCGGTAATAATAATCTTGGTTTTTTTTGTAATTTCAGAATCCCCCATGCCAAACTTTTTATTTAAATCAACAACCGGAACAACTCTTCCTCTCAAATCATACAGCCCTTTTATGTAATCAGGCATTTGAGGAATCAGTGATACTTCGCTGTATTTTTCTATCTTAAAAACCAGTGATGCTTCAACACTGCAAAGTTCATTGTTCAGTTTAAATATAACAACCTTTGTCTCAGCCATTCCCGTTACCTCCCAGATTGACTTCTCATTATTTTTATAATAACACACAATCCTCCCTTTTTAAAGGACATTATTTTTGATATAATACAGTTTGTGTCATATAGAAAAATAAATTGTCAGACTATTTGATATAACAGAAGCATGACTTATATCTACTATTTTTTTATAAAATCAATAATAGGACGGATACTATGGAAAAAAGTAAAATAGAGCGATTGAATGAACTGGCCAAAAAAGCAAAAACTTCTACCTTAACAGAAGCAGAGCTTGCAGAAAGAGATCTACTGAGAAAAGAATACATCGGTGCCTTCAGGGCTAACCTGAAAGCCACCTTGGACAATACTGTTGTCGTTGACAAGAACGGTAACAGAAGAAGTCTTAGAAAGGACAACTAATATGGCAAAAGCCTACATTGTCAAGGGTAAAGAAAACAGGGTTGAGTATGGACATCCCTGGATATTCAGAAGTGATATTTCACATACCGAAGGCGATATCACACCCGGTGATGTTGTTGACGTATACAGTAATAATAACAAGTTTCTTGGAAGAGGCTTCTATAATCCCCAATCGCAAATAACAATCAGAATGCTTACTTATGAGCATGAAGAAATAAACTATGATTTTCTTTATCGTAGAATAAATGATGCCTGGAATTATAGAAAACAGGTGGCGGACATTAACAGCTGCCGAGCTGTATTTGCCGAATCAGATTTTCTTCCTGCGTTGGTGGTGGACAAATTTTCAGATATCCTTGTAGTTCAGACTCTGGCACTCGGAATAGACAGATACAAGAGGGATATCGTAAATATACTTGATGAGATTATTAAGCCCCGAGGAATCTTTGAAAGAAATGACGTACCGGTGCGGCAGCTGGAAGGACTTGAAGTGCAAAAGGGCTTTCTTAAGGGTCCCTTTGATACTCTGGTGGAAATGACAGAGAATGGAGTCAAATTTCTTGTTGACGTGGAGAATGGTCAGAAGACGGGTTTCTTCCTTGACCAAAAGGAAAACCGCGCAGCCCTTGCTCCTTTTGTAAGAGGTGCAAAGGTGTTGGACTGTTTCACACATACCGGTTCCTTTGCACTGCACGCCGGCTTATTCGGGGCAGCAAGTGTACTTGGTATAGATATATCGGAGCATGCTGTAAAATGTGCTACAAGGAATGCAGAAATCAACGGGCTAGATCAGGTGGTCAGATTTCAGGTCTCCAACACCTTCGATATTCTTCGGGAATTTTACGATAGCGGTGAAATATTCGATACCATTATACTTGACCCTCCAGCCTTTACTAAAACTAAAAATGCTGTTCAGGGTGCTATAAGGGGCTACAAGGAAATCAATCTGAGAGCTATGAAGATCATAAAACGCGGGGGATATCTTGTTACCTGTTCCTGCTCCCAGCATATTGATTCAGAGTTGTTCATGGACATTCTGTATGATGCTGCCGCCGACTCAAGGCGCAAGGTCCGTGTTGTTGAATACAGATCACAATCCAAGGATCACCCGGTATTATTGGCTTCACCTGAAACCGAATACCTGAAGTGCGCTATATTGCAAGTTGTATGATACTAGCCTTAATTGTCGTTTGGGTCAACTTTATACTGTAAGCATATTAGTCACAAGAGCAATGTAATAATCATGAATATATTACATTGTTATGTAAATGATAATAGCAGGGTGATTATTATGCTGCTGTTATTATTAACTTTTTTTATTACCATTAAATTAGCAAATTTAATCAGGGCTCTGATATTCAGGAGAAAAACCTTAGAGCTTTTAAAAAACATTAAAGCAAAGGAAGATCTGCTCTATTTAAAGCATAGGGAGTTTATTGCTGTTGTTGCAGAGGTGCTTAAACGTTCGGGCTGTGACGTTAAACTGACATCAAAGTGTGGAATAGACGGAAGCGGGCTTATTTTGAATAAGGTGCAGTTTGTTGAGATATGGAAGCATGGTTTGCATCATATGGTGGATGTAGAGCTTGCCATGAGTCTTGAAAAGTGTATGAGAAATAACAGAATTTACAGAGGGATGCTCATTACTCTTGGTGACTTTAAGACCAGCACAAAATACTACTGCCATAAAAATGTTATTGAATGTGTTAACGGTGACAGGCTTTTGAGTATGTGTAAAGCTGTTCAAAATCCAAGCATCGTTTTACAGCCGGCTGAGTAAGTGAAAAATTAAGTTGCCCCCTTATATTTTACTAAAATAACCGAAATAAGTATTGAACCGACCCCTAATCGTTAGATTTTAGATCTGGCTTTTGGGGGTCGGTTCATACTCCGGCTTTATTTAATGAAGAAATTTACCTGCAGGGGGCAGCTTCTCCAATACCTGCTTCTCAAGCTTATCCAAAAACTCCCTTGCAATTCTGATTTCAAAGGCTATATCCTTTCTAGATTTTTCAAGTGCTTCATCATCCTCCAGCAGCTTTGCTTCATTGAAAGGAAACTGCTTTTTAAGACTGGCGATTTCAGACAACACATTTTTTGTCTTACTCCTGAGCACCTTTACCGCTTTCTTTATTTCAATTGGCGGTTCAGCCTCAAGCTCCACATTATCGGGATATTCCTTCATAACTCTGCTGTAAAGCTTTCTGAGCTTCTCCGAATCCTTGTTCTCATAGGCTGTCTTTGCAGCCTTCCATAGTCTGTTTGACTTTTTATCGTCAACTACAGCAAGCTCAGGATGTAATCTTTCTGCTATTGAGGAATACAGCCTTTTAGCTTCTACGGCTACTTTTACAAGCTCCTCGTTTTGGTCATTCATCTTATGAACGCTTTCAATTTCACTCTTCATTACTTTGAGCATACCAAAATGCTTTTGAAACTCCTTCTCAAGTGTGCTGTCAATATGCTGTGAATCAATAGGTATTTGCATCTGTATGCAGGTCTGCATCATCTCAAGCTTCAATCTGGTTCTTGCTATTGTCAGTTCCAGTATATGAAGCTCATACCTCGGTTCACCAAGCTTAATAATGAAGTCGGTTTTCAAGATATTTGATTGGTATATCTCCATATAATCTCTTTCCACAATTGCTTCGAGCAATACTTTCTTTTGAGTTCTATAGTTCTCGTATAAATTATCCATGTGCAACCTCCTTCCCCCATTTACAAAGCATATGAGCCTGTAAATAAAGCCTGATTGTTATATTTCTATGGTTTGTTGCGTCTGCTATACAATATTACTATCTCTAACCAGCGGAACTATAAAATTGGCTGTAATAAAGCCTGCTATAATATCCACCCTTGGAAAGCAGCGCATCATGCCTTCCCTGTTCAACTATCTTCCCGTTATCCATTACTAAAATCAAATCGGCTTCTCTAATAGTAGATAGTCGATGTGCGATGACAAAGCTGGTTCTGCCCTCCATCAGTTTATTGAAGGCCTCCTGAATCTTAATCTCTGTTCTGGTATCTACATTACTTGTCGCTTCATCAAGTATAAGCATAGGAGGGATAATCAGCATAACCCGGGCAATGGTAAGCAGCTGCCTCTGTCCCTGGGATAGGTTCCCTCCACCTTCAGTAACCAATGTGTCATAGCCCTTCGGAAGCCTCTTAATAAATGTGTGTGCATTTGCTGCCTTTGCAGCATTAATTATATCTTCCTCACTAGCATCGGGCTTACCATAAGCAATGTTTTCACGAACAGTTCCAGAAAACAGCCACGTTTCCTGCAATACCATTCCAAAGGCTTTCCTAAGACTGTCCTTAGTCATAGCCTTTATGTTTAAATCATCAATATATATATTCCCTGCATTGACCTCATAGAAACGCATCAACAGATTGACAAGAGTAGTTTTTCCAGCTCCTGTTGGTCCCACAATTGCAACTCTGGTGCCCTTTTCTACCATCAGGCTAAAAGCTTCTATCAACGGGTTTTCAGGGCTATAG
>JAEZIV010000179.1 GCA_023436515.1 Bacillota bacterium | reverse complement strand
GCCTAATGACTATTTTTATGAAGCTGTACTATGGGCGGTGGAAAATGGCATCACCAGCGGCACAAGCCCCACTTCATTCAGTCCCAGCAAGACAATTACCAGTGGTCAGGTAGTGTCGTTTTTATGGCGATCTAGCGGCAAACCGGCGGCAACCGGCACAAGCAGCCTTGCTGCACAATATCGCGATCAATACTATACTGACGCCATAGCTTGGGCAGACAGAACAGGTTTACTTTCGGGCACAGACATAGCCTTTGCACCAAACAACAATTCTCCCAGAGCCGAGATTGTAACCTATCTCTACCGCAATGCAGGAAGCCCCGCTGTGAATACCTCTGCCGATACAAAAGGAAGCATTGATACACTAGAAGCTGGAGCTTACTATATAAAAGCTTCAAAAAACAAAAACTTCGTTGTCGATGTGCCCAATTCAAGTAAAGAGGATGGGGCACAGCTCATTATTTATGCCTACCAAGGAAATGCTAATCAGAAATTCAGAATTACCAGAGTAAGCGACAACAGATATACAATCCAGTGTGTTCATTCGGGTAAGTGGTGGAAAAGCAGCGGAACGAAGGGAGCGATAGTCACTCAAACCGGCTCTTCAACCGACGATAGCGCCATAACCTTTACAATAACAAAGCAAGCAGATGGAACCTATAGAATTATGGATAGTAAAGGGCTTTATGTAGGCATATCAGCTGCAAAAATGGCAAATGGAACCAATGTAATACTATGGACAGAAGCATCGGATGGAAGCCAGACATATGTATTTGAAAAGATAAATTAAAATCAAAAACATACGATAATGTAAAAAAGAGAGGCTTGTTCCATATGTGAAGCAGCCCCAAAAGTTAGACCTGAAAATCTAACTTTTGGGGTTCAATTTTGTATGATATTCTACATGTGGTTGACGTTTTAACAAAATTTGAAGGGTACATAAAGAAAAGTGAATTCTGGATATAATGGGTATATTTATGAAATATAACCGTATTCTTGATTTTTTAGAGGAACGGAAACATATAACCACAAATTCGTTTTCGTATGGCAAAACTGCTGAAGTTATACAAAAGAGTGTTGGGGGATATGAGATTTTTCAAGAAGATGGACGTATAGCGATGATAAGCAATGGCTCAAATCAGAGGTTTTCAGCTTTCGGTAACAAACACCGATTGCTGAGAACCTTATTTTTTATCTTTCAAAAGCAGGCTCTCGCAGCAGCTATCAAAAAGCTCTATGTCACATACACAATATGCCAAAACGACCCGGAGAATATTCAGAAGCCTCACAGGACATATTTTCATAGGCATTGCAGAATCCACCCTTAATTCTGGCAGTTTATGCTGTCCGGACTACCTCCGACTCCAGCAACGGAATGGAGGCTACTACCCTTGATGTCAAGTACGGCTTCAATCTGGAGCAGAACAAATAAATATAAAGGTAGTAGAAAAAATCATACTGTTATACTTTCAGACTAAATCCTATAATAAATAAAATCGATATATTTATTTTTATCTGTAGAACAAGGGGGGATATTATGCTTCAATTTGACTTTGAGAATTCATTATCTTTTTTAGGTATAAACAGTGTACTGGAATATATAGAAATAAATAGAGAATTACTGGAGGATATTTTTTCTCCCAAGCAAAAAGATGAAGCTGGAGTATTTGGATGGTTCAATGTTGAAAAATGGACAAACCAAGAGCTTGTAGCTAAGCTGGAATGCAAGGCAAGGGAAATTCGTGAGAACGGAGAAGCTTTTGTGCTTGTTGGTGTTGGGGGTTCTAACAATGGCGCCCGCTCGCTAATTAAAGCTTTGACAAAGCAAGACGACGTTGAGGTTGTGTATGCGGGGTACAATCTTTCCGGTAAAACAATCTGTGAGCTTCTGGACAAGCTCAAGGGGAAATCAGTCTACATGAATGTGATTGCAAAAAACTTTGAGACATTGGAACCTGGATTGGCATTCCGAATTCTCCGCAATTTTATGTGGGAACAATATGGAGATATTATATCAGACAGGGTAATTATCACAGGCACAGCAGGCAGTAAACTGAATCACCTGGCGGATAAAAACGGATATATGTTTTTGCCATTTCCAGAAGATATTGGAGGTCGATACTCTGTATTATCACCGGTTGGTTTGTTCCCTGCGGCGGTGGCGGGCATAAATATAAAAGAGATTATCCAGGGGGCAAGGGATATGGAGCAGATGCTAAAGACTACACCCTTTAGGAAAAATCCAGCAGTTGTTTACGCAGCTATTCGTCACCTGCTTGAAGAACAGGGATATACAATGGAAATCCTCTCTTCCTTCGAACCGGGTCTTGAGTTTTTTTCAAAGTGGTGGGTGCAGTTGTTTGCCGAAAGTGAAGGAAAAAACTTTAAGGGTTTGTTTCCTGTTGCCTGCTCCTTTACAGAGGATTTACATTCTGTAGGACAATATATACAAAATGGCAAAAGAAATCTTATGGAAACCTTTCTTCATGTGGAGAATTCAGCCGAAAACTATATTATTCAGCCTGATACCAAGGTTAGTGATGGTTTTGATTATCTAAATCTTATGGATATGAAGACCATAGATGATACTGCATTCTGGGCAACAGTTAAAGCCCATGCAGCAGGGTCAGTACCCTGCAATATTATTACAATTTCAGAGGTGACTCCATACAATTTTGGCCAATTATTCTATTATTTTCAGTTTACATGTTATATTTCAGGAAAGTTAAATGCTATTAATCCCTTTGATCAGCCGGGAGTTGAGGATTACAAGAAGGAAATGTTTCGCAAGCTGAAAAGGTATGAATAAATTTCATACTAACAATTTTATAGGTTACGGTTTATTATGAAAACACAAAGAAGCTATACTTTTGAGAAAAGAGGGATACTATGAAAGAAAAGCAGAGAAATAAAAGTCAAATAGTTTCAAAAATTCCAAGCTGGGTTTGGCTAATTACATCTTTTCTATTAGCATTGTTGCTTTTACAATTATTATCTATTATGCCAAAAACCGCATTGGTGTTCTCATCACCAGCTTCAATCATTGAAACCTTTATTAAAAAGGCAGCGGATGGGTCTATTTGGAGGCATATAGGTGTCAGTTTGTTCCGTGTATTTGGCGGATTTGCGTTTGGTTTTGTGATTGCAATTCCTGTTGCCTTCCTTATGGGTTGGTACAGTGTTTTTAGAAATTTAGTTGAACCATGGATTCAGTTTATTAGGAATATACCGCCAATAGCATATATACCACTGGTTATAGCAGGTGTTGGTGTTGGTGAGGAAGCAAAGATAGTAGTAATTTTTATTGCAACCTTTCTTGTAAACGTTATATCTATTTATCAGGGTGTTCGTAATGTAGATATGACTTTAATTAAAGCAGCAAAGGTTCTTGGTGCAAAGAATAGTAATATTTTCATTAAAGTAGTCGTTCCAGCCTCAACCCCTTTTATTCTAGTTGGTGTACGACTCGGTTTATCAGCTGCATTAACAACTCTGATCGCTGCTGAAATGACAGGTGCCTCCAGCGGACTTGGTATGATGGTAACTGCCGCAGGACAGTATTTCGATATGGCAACTGTGTTAATGGGAATTCTAATAATAGGTATCATAGGATTATTACTTGAGAAACTTGTAAAATATCTTGAAAGGAGGCTTACAGGATGGCAGGAAACACAAGCAATGTAAAGGTTAAAATAGATAATGTTAAAAAGATTTATAATGGACGAAATGGTGAAATGGTTGCACTTAATGGCGTAAGCTTGGACATTCACGATAATGAATTCATTTGTGTAATAGGTCCCTCGGGCTGCGGAAAGTCCACCCTTTTAAATATTATTGCAGGTCTTGACCAGTCTACAGAGGGAAAGGTTTATGTGGATGGAAAAGAGGTTGACGGGCCTGGACCAGAACGAGGTGTTGTATTTCAGCAATATGCCCTGTTCCCATGGCTTACAGTCAGTAAAAATGTAGAATTCGGTCTTAAGCTTAAGGGAATTAATAATAAAGAAGCCGCCGAAATTGCAAATAAATATCTTAAAATGGTTGATTTGCAAGACTTCGCAAACAGCTATCCCAAGGAGCTTTCAGGGGGAATGAAGCAGCGTGTTGCAATAGCAAGAGCCTACGCAGTAAACCCGGAGGTTCTGTTAATGGATGAGCCCTTTGGAGCTTTGGATGCCCAGACAAGAACACAGCTGCAGTCAGAACTGCTAAAAACCTGGGAAAATGAGAAAAAAACCTGTTTCTTTATTACACATGACGTAGATGAAGCAATAATTTTAGCAAAACGGGTAGTGATAATGAGTGCACGCCCTGGACGTGTCAAAGAGGTTGTTAATATTGATATACCACATCCCCGTACTCAGGAGACAAAAATGTCAAAGGAATTTATAGAATTGAAAAACTATATATGGAGCAGGGTTTACCAAGAGTACCTTGAGGTTAGAAAATAACATGGAATTTAATGTAACAGCAATCAAAAAATACTTAATGGGAGGAATTCTTCATGAAAAAATTCTTAAGCTTTTTATTAATGGGAGTTTTAAGCGTATCAATGTTTTCCGGCTGCGGCACTAATAACAGTAAAGACCAAGCTCAAACAAGTTCGTCCACATCAACAGCTACGACAACTAATGCTCCAGCAGAACGCATAAAGATGAGAGTTGCCTATATGCCAAATATGGGAAGTGCCAGCACCTTAGTTACAGCTATGGAGATGGGTTACTTCGATGAGCAGGGAATTGATGTAGAGGTAGTTAAGTTTGCAAAGGGACCAGAAGAAATAGCTGCCATGGGCAGTGGAAATATTGACGTTGCACAGATTGGACATGGAGCCCACGCCCTTGCTGCAAAGGGGCAAGCCAAGATATTTACTCTTGATGGCACCAGCCTTGCTGATGAGGTTTTGGGCAACAAGGATAAGGGATTCAATACACTTGCAGATCTAAAGGGTAAGACAATTGGTACATCTCTTGGAACTTCCAGTGAAATAATATTAAATCTTGCATTAGCTTCTGTAGGTTTGACTCAAAATGATGTCAAAATAGTACAGATGGATCCATCAGCTGCTGTTACAGCTATGGTTACTGGAAAAATCGATGCATGTGCTATATGGTCACCATCAACTATTACAGTAAAGGAAAAGCTTGGTGATAAGGTTGTAATGCTTGCAAATAACAACACATATAAAGATCAAATGGTTTTCCCCTCCAGTTGGATTTGTACTAATGAGTATTTCGACAATAACCAGGATAAGCTTGTTCGCTTCACAAGTGCTATTCTAAAGGCTCAGGATTATAAAAAGAGTCATATAGACCAGGCTGCAGAGTGGGTAGCAAAATTAATTGAACAGGATCCGGCAACAATCAAGCAGTCCACAGGCGAAGGAGATTGGCCTGAAGCAAAGTTTATTTATGATAGCGCAAAGGATGGCACCTTGAAAAAATGGTATGAAAATCAACAGAAATCATTTATCAGTAGTGGAACTTTAGAACAAGCTGTTGATGTTAATAATTATTTTTCACCTGAAGTTATAATTAAGGCTTATGAAAATAACCAAAAGTAAATATTAATAAGTAGGGCTGAGTATAGCTATTCGAAGCTATGCTCAGCTTCTTTTTTTTTCGGCTTATATAACCGATTAATTTGGCATAAAAGTGGTACACTAAGAATCAGTATTGATGGACCAAATAGGGGGAATTGCTTTGCTAATTCTTATATTAGTTTTTCTTGCTATAATTTCCGTATCATTGGTAATTTTTAAAAAAGATAGAAATTCCATGCTGCTTTTGGGTCTATGCACAAGCCTTATTCTTATGTTTTCGGGCATTATTGTATATACAGCTAAAATAGGGGGGTTAAATAGTTCTCAGGAAGTATTTCTCTTTTTGTCACCTGCAATTAAGATTAAAATTCAATATATGGTTATAACTTTGGATAAGCTGGGATATTTAATAGCAGTTGGAAGATTCTTGTTTCCAGCCTTTTTATTGATGATTGCTATAAATTATTCAGTTATCCCATTCATTCAACGTAATCTAAGGTGGTCTGTAATATTATTTATTATTCCTGTGATATCACTAATTCTTTATTATCCAAGTGTTTTTTACACTATGGTTAGAGGGAGGTTTGTTCTTCAGAGGGTTTTAATGTCAGTAATGCTCCTTTGGATTTTTGCATATATTGCCATTGCCATTATACTATTAGTCAAAGAATACGTAAGTATAACCATACCATATTTCTCACGCCAATTCCGGTATATTCTCTATTCTCATATTAGTTTAGCATTACTATATAGCATTTACAGTGTACAGGATCCGATCCAGGTTTATCAGTTATATGGAGCTGAATACTTGTGGGTTAGCGGTATTTCATATGCCAACCCATCGTTGACGTTTTTAGGATGGATATTGCTGAGTGCAGCTACTATTTTATTTGTTGTGCTGGGTTTTTATAATCTTATTGGTTATTCAAAGGTCAATTATGAAGATGACCAGGAGTACATTAAAATGCAGCAAAAATTTGATGCCGCAAGCTCAGGGGTTTCGGTGTTTGTGCATAGTATTAAGAATCAACTGTTATCAGCTCGTGTACTTAATAAAAAAATTAATAATGTATTTAATAACGAAAAACCTGATTTGGACGAACTAAAGAAATATACAGACATGTTGAGCCAAATGAATGAAAATATGATGGAACGAATGGAGGAACTCTATAAGTGCACAAAATCCAATTCAATCTCGCTTATACCGGTCTCTTTGGAGTCTATTGTTAAAATGTCAATAGATAGGGTACATCAAAAATATCCCGATTTTCATGTGGAGCTTGATATATCAGCTAATACATATGTATTAGCTGATAAAGTTCATTTGAGTGAGGCAATGTATAATCTACTTATCAATGCTCAGGATGCTGTTGTTGCAGCAGCAAGAGGAGTGGAGGGCAGAGTAGAGCTTTCTACTCATGAAGAAAGGCTTTATACAGTTATAAAAATAAAGGACAATGGAACAGGTATTTCAAAGAATAAACGAAAAAAGATATTCGACCCTTTCTATACAAGCAAAAATACCAATTATAATTGGGGGATGGGGTTATACTATGTAAGACAAATAGTGCAGAGTCATTTTGGAATACTTAGATTTGAAAGTATACCGAATGAGGGAACAACCTTTTATATAATGCTTCCTCGTTACAATAAACAATAAGACTAAAAGAAAGAGATGAATTATTGTGGAAAGAATAATAAAAATAATGGTTGCAGAAGATTTTGAGCTTTTGCGCGAGGACTTGTGTGACTTAATAGATGGACAAAGCGACATGAAGGTAGTAGGGTCTGCAGCTTCAGGTAAAGAAATTACTGAACTTGCCCTGGAAAAAGAATGCGATATAATTCTTATGGATATTGAGATGGAAAATATAAGGGCTGGTATTGTTGCAGCACAAGTCATATTAGAGTGCAAACCTCAGCAAAAAATTATTTTCCTGACTGCCCATGAGACAGATAAAATGATATTTACTGCTATGGATACCGGTGCAGTTGATTATGTAATCAAGGGCAGTAAAGATGAAGATATTCTAAAGCATATTCGCAAGGTTTATGAAGGTAAACCTATCTTGGAGACCAATATTCAAGCAAAAATAATGGAAGAATATTCAAGGCTTCGAAAGTCGGAGAGAAGTCTATTATTTTTTATTACTAATGTATCTCAACTTACAAAGACAGAGCGTGAATTAATTCAATTGCTGCTGCAAGGAAAAAAGGTGAATGAAATAGCTAAATTGCGCTGTGTTGAGCTAATAACTGTCAAAACGCAAATCAAAAGTTTGCTTCGCAAATTCGGCTGCAGCCGCTCAAAGGAAATAGTAAAAATGATTCAAGAATTAAATCTCACTCATTTGTTTATAGGGAAGCAATAAATTTATCCTATAATTGTACAGCTCTCGCGCTTTGTAATTGTAAATGGGATATCTATCTTAATCGGGAGGCTGTGACCATGTTCAATACGGTCTATTAATGTTTTTGCTGCTATTCTTCCAAGTTCATTTATTGGTATACGAACAGTAGTAAGCATAGGTGAAACATATTGTGCCATGTCTATATCATCAATGCTGATAATTGAGATGTCTTCAGGTATACGCATACCAGCTTCCTTTATGGCCTTCATGGCACCTATGGCAGTTATGTCATTAGCGCAGAAAATTGCAGTAGCATTTGTTTTATTATTTAGAATTTTTTTCGCTCCACTATATCCTCCATCAGTGGACAATTGAGTATTGATAATATTTTGATGACTAATAGGAAGGTTTAGCTCCTTTAAGGCATCACAATATCCTTTATATCTTACTTCGCTGATTGTTTCACCAATATAGCCTATATTTGAATGTTTTAGGCTTGCAAGGTATTTTACTGCAGCTATAGAAGCTCTATAGCCATCGCAAATAACCTGATCATAGTTATAATCAATGCTATTAAGTCCTGCGTAAACTATGTTCTTATAATGTTTTTTCAGGAACCCGGAGAGGTTTGGATGAAATCTTCCAAGAACCACAACACCATCTACCTTAGTACTGGAAATTATATTAAAAGTATTTGAGCTGTTTAAATCAAAAGCAGAAAAGGCATATCTAAGAACATATCCATGTTTGAAGGCCTCTTTTTCCAAAGAGCGGGACAAATCCAAAAAAAATGGCTCATCTATTGCATTTTCAGATCGAGCTACAATACAAGCAATTCCTCTGTTTTCCTTTATTAATGGCCTGTTACTTTTTCCGAGCTTTAGACTCTGTGCAGCGGTATTAGGTGTATAACCTGTTTCACGGACAATTGACCAAATTTTTTCTTGTACTTCCGGGCTTGCCGCCTTTGTGTACGCGTTGTTAATAACTCGTGATACAGTAGAAATCGACACACCTGCACGTGCCGCAATATCCTTTAATGTCATGGTATAACCTCCATCTATTTGATAATGCAATTATATCGTCAGTTTATATATACTAAAAAACAATGAAAAATCTATTACTGCAGGGATAGATTTTTAAGGTTTGCAGATAATAGCTTTATTAACAGAATTATAATAGTTTCATTTTATCATATCTACTAGGATCTTAGCAAACGTTTGGGCAAAATCTATGCAAAAGTTAAAGAAATGTGTGCTACTATATTTACATAAGCTACATTAGAACTTTTTTTTGAAGGGCGGGGGTTACATCTGAAACATATATATCTTAATCTGAAAAGATTTGATATTCCCAAGAATTTAGGTGGTGTTAACAGCATTGCAGCAATTGAAGATTGGGGTAAATACATTGTGGAAAATACACAGGAAAAACTAAAAAAATTTGATGTTAACAATTTGGAGTTTGTAATGTTTTTCCCTGAAGCACATATAATTGGGGCTGTAAGAGCAAAAATAGAGGACAGTCCTGTTAAGATTGGCTGCCAGGGTGTGTTTAGAGAAGATACGGCTGTAGGAGGAAGCTTTGGTGCTTTTACTACAAACCGCACTGCAAATTCTGCTAAAGCAATGGGGTGTCAATTCACTCTAATAGGACATTGCGAAGAAAGAAGAGATAAACTAGGAATTATGCAGGAAGCAGGTGTTGCTGATACTGATGCAGTCAATCGTTTGCTTAATAAAGAAGTAAAATGCGCAATAAAGGCAGGATTAAATGTTTTATATTGTATAGGAGAAACCTCGGAAGAGCAAAATACGTGGGATGAAGTTTTAAGAAAACAGCTTCAAATTGGACTTGATGGCGTAGATTTATCAAAAGTTGCCATAGCCTATGAACCGGTT
>JAEZIV010000373.1 GCA_023436515.1 Bacillota bacterium | reverse complement strand
AAAGTTTATAGTAGTCTGTACCTTCATTTGAAAATGGGGTAACGATAGCTACACCTGATCCTGTAAAAATTGGTTTTTTCATATTAACCTCCGTCTGCGTACTTTGCACGCTGTGATTTATTCATTTAGCAAAGGTGGGAATGCCACTTTTGCATAAAGTGTGCCCGAAATGGTCACACCAGGCTTTCTTCCTACATTCAGGTAATCACTCATAAGTAAAGGTGTCACCGAATTTTTGGCAATGCAATTAAAAACGCTGGCAAGAGCCAGCGTCTGTTTAAATCACTATAATCAAAATTATACTAAACAGATAGCGCTCCACCAAAAACATGATGACAGTCTTAAGGTTGTTAGCCATAAAACCAGGTTTTACTTATATGTGGGAAGTAATTCCTTCGGCGTCTATTCCTTTCGTTGCAAATCACCAGACCCCAATAATCTTCATTGCAATTACTGATAAGAAACGCACCTCTATCTAAAGCTATTTATTTTTATTTATCATATCATTGGTAATATAATGTGTCAAATGTTTTGAGTTATTTTAGCTGTTATATAGTATACGCCGGATGTTTCAATTCTGTTACATTTTCAGACCAAGGCAGGAGGTATTATCTTATATGTCGAAACAAGCAAGAAAATAACGAAAGGGCAGGGTGTTTGTTACAAATGAGAAAATTTTGCTTATTTATAAGCATTGTTTTAGTATTTACAATGTTTTCAGGTATTAACAATTTTAATGTATACGCAGCATCAACTCCAATGATTAAGATAGGGTTGTTTTATGGGACTAAAGCTCAGAGCCAGATTAGCGTTAGCGGAGCTCAGGGAGTATCCTTCAACGCTTATAATCCGGCCTCGAATGAATATATACCTGTGTATACTTCAAGTCCGGAGCAGAATCTTATTATTCGAAAGGACGGCTATTTTACCGGCAGCGGATCAAAGCTGACTCCTGCTACTGAAACAGGAAATCCTTCCCTGGGGCCTTATCATATAAAACTCCCAAATACTTACGGATCTTATAACGATACTTTACCGGTCATCAGTACATATAACCAAAAAGGAATAATTGCTTACCCTGTTTATACCGAAACAGGTTGGAATATCTGGTCTGGCTTTTATGTAGACAAAGCTACTGCCCAGAGCACAATTGCATCGGTTAGTGAAAAACTTGGAGAAGCCGAGTACTCCGTTGTCGAAAGGGCAGATACCAGAATTTGCGGAATGGATGCTGCCACTGGAGATACCATATTCATGTATGCAGCAGAAAAAAATCTATTGAGAGGTAAGTCGGCAAAAGACGGTGACTCAATAAAAATCGGTACGGCAAAATTCAACACCTATAGAGGTGAGGTAGAATTCCTGAGAAAAGCAGACAGCGACATGACAATTATAAACGTACTTACCATGGAACAGTATCTATATGGAGTTGTACCGAATGAAATAGAAAGCTATTCAAACAGTGAAGCATTGAAAGCCCAGGCTGTTGCAGCAAGGACCTATGCCTACAAAAATAATAAGCACACCTCCCATGGCTTCAATTTGTGCAATGAGATTCATTGCCAGGTTTATTATGGAATGGGCTCTGAAAGCCAGAACACAAACAAGGCAGTTGATGCGACAGAAGGCTTGGTAATTACATATAACGGTCAGCTAATAGAGGCAGTCTATTCGGCATCTTCCGGAGGGCGTACAGAGGATGGCTCAAATGTATGGACAGGTGCTCCATATTTAAAGAGCGTTGAAGATAAATACGAGTCAGGCACTTCGCCAAAATACAATTGGACCTTAAGGCTGACAGCTGATGAGATCACCCAAAAGCTGGCTAAGCATAACATTGGTACCGTTACCAGCGTGGAAATCACAAAGGTTTCTGAAGCGGGGAGGCCCATAGAAGTAGTTGTCAGGGGAACCTTGAAGCCCGAGGGTATTAAATTTACAAAGGATGGCTGCAGAACCTTTTTAGGCTTGTACAGTCAGTGGTATACCATATCCACCAACTCAGACGTCAATGTGTCAATTGACGGAAAAGTGGAGCAGAAGCAGCTTGGGCAGCTAATGATTATAGGCTCAGCCGGTGAGGTTAAGCAGTCAAACCCCGCAGATAAAATAACTATAGTTGGTGCTGATGGTAATAGAACAGAAGTGACCTGGTCCCCAACAGAATTCATATTTACCGGAAAGGGATACGGGCATGGTGTAGGTATGAGTCAGGAAGGGGCAAAGGGAATGGCAAATGCCGGCTTTACCTTTGATCAAATCTTAACTCACTACTACAGTGGAACAAAAATAGAGATAAAGAAATAGTGCACATATAAAAGGGAATGTTGAAAAGAACTAAATCCTTATCAACATTCCCTTTTATTTTTTGATTGCGTACTATAACAAATTTATTGCTAAAGCTTATTTATGAAAAAACTCATTGTAAAGTGAAATAACTGCTTTGTTAGCTTCATTATCTCTTACAGCAAACATCATGGTTATTTCAGAGGAACCCTGGTTAATCATTTCCAGACTTATTGAAGCTTTAGCTAAGGCGGATGTAGCTCTTGCCGCAGTGCCTACTGTGTTTTTCATAGCTTCACCAACAATAATAACAATTGCAAGGTTGTGATCAATTGATACATCATCGCAATTAAGTTCAACCTTTATCCGATCAAGTACCTTTTTCTCAATATCAGGTGTCTTAAATTGATTTTGCTTAAGAATTACTGATATATTATCAATTCCTGATGGTGTATGCTCATAGGAGATACCTTCTTCCTCCAATATTTGCAGAAGCTTTCTTCCAAAGCCTATCTCTCTGTTCATCATAAACTTGCTAACATAGATACAACAGAAGCCGGAATCACTTGCAATACCTACTACAGGGTTTGGAGTCAGGTCACGGTGAGTAACAATTTTTGTTCCGGGAGCAGACGGATTATTTGTATTTTTGATGTTAACAGGTACGCCCGCCATATAAACAGGTACCAGAGTATCTTCATGTAATACTGAGAAGCCTGCATATGAGAGCTCTCTCATTTCTCTGTATGTCAGCTCGGCTATTGCAGCAGGTTTGTGTACAAGTCCGGGATGAGCTGCGTATACTGCATCTACATCTGTAAAATTTTCATACAAATCAACCTTCAGTGCGGCTGCAAGAATTGAACCGGTAATATCTGAACCGCCGCGAGGAAAGGTTGCAACGCTGCCTTCCTTTGTATAGCCGAAGAAACCGGGGAAGATGATAATTCCTTCATAGTTGTTTAACATTTTCAGATTCTCGTATGATTCCTGCAAGACCTGGGCATTTCCAAATTCACTGCTCATAAGTAGACCAGCCTGCTTGGGGCTTACGTAGTGTGCTTTATGTCCTATACTGTTCAGGTAGGCTGCTACAAGCTTTGCACTATTGTCTTCTCCTGCGGCTTTCATTGAATCCATGAACATACCGGCATGACTTGTATCAAGGCTGACCCTTTCTTCCAGGTCCTTTCTGATATCCTTTATTATGCTGTCGTCAAGCTTGAGCTCATCGGCTATATCCTTGAATCTATTAACAACTGCATCAAGCTCTGCAGCAGAATTACCGGTTTCAAGCTGTTTGTTGGCACAGGCTATCAAAAGATCAGTAACCTTTGTGTCCTGTTTGTCTCTTTTTCCCGGGGCAGATACTACGATAATTCTTCTTTCACTGTCAGCCAGAATTATATCGCAAACTTTTTTTATTTGTTCAGCATTAGCCAGTGATGTTCCACCAAATTTTGCAACCTTCATAAAAATATCCTCCATCCATATAGCTTGTTATTTTATACTTAATAGGAGACATAATATTTACACAGCAGATAAAATAGTAATTAACCGGCCTTGGGCCGGTTACGTGCATAGCATTTTTATTCTAAAGCTGGCTATTAAATATGAGATATCTCCCAGTATTTTCGTGCAGGAATTATATCTCATAAATTATACAAAAAAACATTATATATGGCAATAAGTATTTGTAATATAAGTAATTATAATGTATGATATTTATTGATTCTTTGCTACAGCTATTGTTCAGCTATATATGTCGCATTTGGAGGAATTATCAGTGAATTTAAAGGAATTTGATTATTATTTGCCTGAAGAGCTTATTGCACAGCATCCTTTGGAAAACAGGGATCATTCAAGACTTATGGTTCTTGACAAGGAATCGGGGGAAATAAATCATAAATTATTTAAGGATATAGTAGATTATTTCGAAGAAGGGGATTGTCTTGTCTTAAACAATACAAGGGTTATTCCTGCAAGACTTCTAGGTGAAAAGGAAGGCAGCGGCGGAAAAATAGAGTTTGTCCTTTTAAAGAGAATAAGTGACGATACCTGGGAGGTTATTCTCAGACCGGGAAAAAAGGCAAAACCCGGTGCACGATTTATATTTGGGAAGGGTGAACTGAAGGCTGAAATCCTCGAAGTTCTGGAAGAAGGCAACAGGCTGGTAAGATTTTATTACGAGGGTGTATTTGAGGAGGTATTGGACAAGGTAGGAATAATGCCTTTGCCGCCATACATCACCGAAAAGCTGGAGGACCCTGAAAGATATCAGACTGTTTATGCAAAATACAATGGCTCAGCGGCGGCACCGACAGCTGGACTACACTTTACTCAGGAGCTCCTTGAGGCCTTGAAGCAAAAAGGTGTTAAGCTTGCCTATGTTATGCTTCATGTTGGACTTGGAACCTTTAGACCTGTTAAGGTTGATGATATAACACAGCACAAAATGCACTCAGAATATTACTCCATAAGCCATGAGAGCAGTGAAATAATAAATACTGCCAAAAATAGCGGAAGGAAGGTTACTGCTGTTGGTACTACCAGCTGCAGAGTACTGGAAACGGTGGGCAGGGATAATGAGGGAGAGCTTAAGGCATGTGACGGCTGGACCGACATATTTATCTATCCAGGCTACAATTTCAGAATTGTGGACAGACTGATAACAAATTTCCATCTTCCCGAGTCAACCCTGATTATGCTTGTAAGCTCTCTTGCCGGAAGGGATAAGGTGCTCAAGGCATATACCGTTGCTGTTGAGGAAAGCTACAGATTTTTCAGCTTCGGAGACGCAATGTTTATAAAGTAGAATGTTATCAGAATTCACATCAACTATAAGGATTATAATTATCAAAAATTTACGGAAGGATTACAGATATGGCAGCAGTAACCTATGAGTTAATAAAAACCTGTAAGCAAACTGGAGCAAGACTTGGAAAGGTCCATACACCTCATGGCT
>JAEZIV010000364.1 GCA_023436515.1 Bacillota bacterium | reverse complement strand
GTTTAAGACATCGGTTTCTCTGTATCCCCAAGTCCATTCATTATTCTGATAAACCTTGTCCGTTGTTATATTTACAAAGGATTTAACCCTGTCTGACATCCGTATACACTCCAGAACATTTACAGTTCCCATCACATTAGTTTCATAAGTGTAGACAGGGTTTGAATAACCCTCCGATACCAAGGGCTGCGCTGCCATATGAAAAACTATATCGGGCTGTGCTTGCTCAAATAGCACCTGCAACTGTTCTAGATTTCTTATATCACCGATAGTTGAAGTTAATCTATTGGAAAAATCACATAAGGAAAAAAGATTTGGTGTTGTATTTGGTAGCAGAGAATAACCAAATACATTAGCGCCCATATATGTAAGCACTTTGCACAGCCAAGAACCTTTAAACCCGGTATGACCGGTAACTACTATATTTTTGTCCTTATAAAAGTTTATCAAGGCTTTACTCCTGTAAATTCATCAAATTATCTATGTATATTATATAACATAAAATATTGTAAACAACAGTATTAATTTGTTGAGAAAAGAAATATCTAACATGTTATTTTAAGTAAATATATGTTAGATTAGATATAACTAAGCAAACTATGTAGCTAGAATATAAGATATCCAGAAAGGAAGGACTATATGAAGGTAGTTATACTTGCAGGGGGACTTGGAACCAGAATAAGTGAAGAATCTCATCTAAAGCCAAAGCCAATGATAGAAATCGGTGGTCAGCCAATACTATGGCACATAATGAAAATGTATGGGTATTACGGCTTTAACGATTTTATTATATGCTGTGGATATAAAGGATACATGATAAAAGAATACTTTAATGATTACTTTTTACATACTTCAGATGTTACCTTTGATTTCAGGGAAGGCAATAGAATGATTGTACACAAAAATACGTCAGAGCCTTGGAGAGTAACACTTGTTGATACAGGTATTAATTCTCAGACAGGCTGTCGTGTGGCTAAGGTACGTAAGCATATTGGAAATGAATCATTTATGCTAACTTATGGTGACGGAGTATCAAATGTGGATATACCAAGCTTGCTGGAATTTCATAATAAAAACAAAACCATAGCAACCATTACAGCCATTCAGCCCGGAGGTAGATTTGGTGTTCTTGACCTTACACCAACCAATAAGGTTAAAAAGTTTTCGGAAAAAGCTATTGAGGACGGAGGTTGGATAAATGGGGGGTTTATGGTACTAGAACCCGGAATATTTGACTATATAAGTGAGAGGGAAAACTGCGTGCTTGAAACTGAGCCGATGGTATCTTTGGCCAGAGACAAACAGCTTATGGCATATAAACACAGCGGCTTTTGGCAGTGCATGGATACTATGCGTGACAGGGATAAGCTAGAAGTACTATGGAATACATCGCAAGCCCCATGGAAACTATGGGAATAATAATTATCCGTATCAATATACCTAAAAACTGCTAAACCCTTACTTACATCATGCCGATAAACAAATTATAAGTATTATTGGAGGTGTTGTCCCATGAGAGTAAATAATAGAGAAACCATAAGTAGCAGTATGAATAAGAGTCCAGTTCAACAGGCATCCAACATAAGGAGTACAGATTCGGGAAATGTTGAGAAGGTGTTTAGCAATAAGGAGCTTTCTCAATTACGTAGAAGCCCTTCCCAGATAAGTGAGTATGAAAAAGACAACATGCCAATATCTGAGAGGGTAGTTATTGATGCTATTCAGAGAGCTAATAAGGCTATCATGGGCGGCAACAGAAGATTTGAATTCTCTATACATGAAGAGTCAAATGAGATAGTTGTAAAGGTTTTTAATTCTGATACAGATGAATTGATAAAGGAAATTCCGATCGAAAAGATACTGGATATGGTTGCTAAGATTTGTGAGATGGCAGGAGTATTTGTAGATGAAAGAAGGTAATTAATTATGGCGATTAATGGTATAAATTCAAGTAGTACGTTAAGATTGTCAGGACTAGTATCCGGCATGGATACCGATACACTGATAAAGCAGTTGATGACTGCTGAAAAAGCAAAAATGAATAAGGTAATACAAAAAAGAGAAATCGATCTATGGAAGACTGAAGCGTATAGGGATATCACCTCAACGCTTAAGAGTTTTTACAATGATTATTTTGATACTCTTTCAAGTAAAAATTTGAAGTCTGCCAGTAATTTTACTGGATATTCAGCTACATATGGTGCGTCAAATTCAACAAATTATGTCTCCGTTTCAGCAGGAGCAAGTGCAAAGGCTGGAACATATACCATCACCAGCATGAAAGCCGCCACTGCAGCGAAGACTACAGGTATTAGTGCAAGTATGCCTATTGAAGGAAAAGATATATCTGATGCTTCAGTGGCCAGTATAAATACTTCTAATGGAAATAATAAGTTTGTCATTACCTTGAACAATGTTACAAGAGAAATCACGTTGAATGATACTACTGTAAATTCTACAGTTGAGGGCTTGAGTGTTGAATTGCAGAATAAACTGGATCAGCTTTTTGGTAAGGATAGAATAACAGTAAATTATACTTCAAATGCAGCAAATGACGGTGGGAAAATTGGGTTCTCGGTTAAGGATACTGATGCTTTGTCAATTGGAACAGCATATAACAGCGGCGCCAGCACTATATTTGACGTAGAGCCCGGGAAGGCTCCATTTGTAACTACAAAGAGCAATAATAAGTTTGAACTTACTTTAGGAAGTGGGACCGGTGCTGTTACCCATACAATCGAGTTAGAACCGGGGCAGGTATATACAAGTGCCGCCGACTTGGCAGCTGCAATACAAAGCAAAGCAGATGCTAAGTTTGGTCCAGATAAGATCAGTTTTACTGAAAAGGACGGAAAGGTTGTCTACACATCGGGCAGTTATGTTTCTATTGGAAAGTCCGATTCGGGAACCAATGCAGCTTTAGGGTTGAGTAATTCAAGCTTATCAAATAAAATTGATTTAAATGCAAAAATATTTAGCATCAAAGATGCTCTGCCAAACTCGTCATCACTGACAGTAACCGGTACAGAAGAAGACATAATGTTCACGATAAATGGAAAATACTTTAGGTTTAATTCTAAATATACTTCGTTTAATGACATTATGAAAACGGTTAATGCCGATACCAGTATAAATGCTAAAATGATATATGACTCTACTACAAATAGCTTTAGCATAGAGTCCACTATTACTGGGGCTTCTAATCAGCTAAAGGTTACAGATGAATCTGGCGGATTATTGAGTGCAATCGGCTTCAACGTGACAGATACATTGTCGGGAACTGATTCAAGCATAAAAATAAAAGGTATAAATGGAAGCAGTAGTGAAATAGAGATTACAAGACCTAATAATTCTTTTTCCTATGATGGCTTAACCTTTAATATAAAGGAAGATTTTACTGCAAGTGGTGACATAGAACCAATAAAGGTTACAATAACCGATGATACATCGAAAACATATGATTTTATTAAAGGCTTTGTAGACAAATATAACGAGATAATAGAAAAACTGAATTCAAAGGTAAATGAGAAGGTTTACAGAGATTATGCTCCTCTGACTGACGAACAGAAGGAGGCAATGAAAGAGGATGATATCAAAAAGTGGGAGGAAAAAGCCAAATCCGGATTGTTGAAAAATGACAGCATAATTTCTAACACTTTATCCCAAATGAGATCCGCGCTCTATTCCGTTGTAGAAGGATCAGGTATAAATCTTTCTTCCATAGGAATAACAACATCTACAGACTATACACAAAAAGGAAAGCTGGTTATTGATGAAACGAAGCTAAAAGCGGCCTTGGCAAATAATCCGGAGGAGGTAGCAGCATTATTTACAAGTAGTTCAGATATTACTTACTACGATGCAATGAATAGTGCAGCCCTTAGAAGTCAGAGAAATAAAGAATCCGGTATTGCACATAAATTGTCAGATATAATTCAGGATGCAATCAGAACTAACACTGATAGTAACGGAAATAAAGGTACATTACTGGAAAAAGCAGGTATGGTGGGAGACCGCTCTGAATACTCAAATATTTTGTACAAGGAAATTATGGAGTTTGATAGCCTTATAACAGAGATGAATAAGAAACTTATTCAAAAGGAAAATGCCCTATATGCAAAATTCACTAGTATGGAATCAGCGCTAAGTAAACTAAATGATCAACAGAGCTGGTTGACTCAGCAACTGCAGAGCTATAATTAGTGGATAAATAGACATAAGATGTATAATCAGGAGGGTAAAGCTGATGTTAGCAAATGGATATAACCAATATAAGTCAAATTCAATAAACACTGCAACTCCCGAAGAGTTGACCTTAATGCTTTACAATGGTCTCGTTAAGTATATAATGCAAGCTCAGGCTGCCGTGGATGCAAAGAATATAGAGAAGGCTAATAATGGAATAGTCAGAGCACAGGCTATAATTACAGAATTTATGTCCACCCTTGACATGAACTATGAGGTATCCCAAAATCTTGAGCTGCTTTACGATTATATGCACAGAAGACTTATTGAGGCAAACGTGAAAAAGGACAAGGAGATACTTGAGGAAGTGCTGGGAATGGCAAAGGAGCTTAGAGACACCTGGGCACAAGCAATGAAATTAGCCAAACATCCGGTCCATGTACATGAGGGAATTGCAAAGTAAGATCGGCAAATAGCTAATAGTAAGCAGTTTGTACAAATATCAAGTATAGAAAGCACCTCGCATGACTTTTAAGTGATGCGAGGTTTTTATACTAGAATTAATCTGCTTGCTTTATGGGTTTTGTGGGAAGCATAGTAATTAAGCGTAAAAGGGGTAAATAGTAGTATTTGTAAGATAGATGCAAAAGTAAGGATTTATTGTTGAAGATAGAGATTATGAGTATTTAGAGTGTTAATGGAGGGTGCTATGACTACCGATCAATATGTACAAAAACTACTCGAACTCTCGTTAAAAAAACTGGAGGGACTAAGACAGATACTAAGGTACACAGAGGAGCAGTCCAACGTGATAACCGAGGACAATGTTGAGGAACTCCAGAGAATTATCGAGCTAAAGCAGCAGGAGATGAACTCTATTGATGAACTGGATGAAGCCTTTGAGGTGTATTACACAAGGCTTAAATCAATACTTGGAGTTCAGAGCATAGAGGAAATAAAAATGTCTGAATTGTCTGGAGCAGCTGAACTCAGACAGATAATCACATCAATTTATGAGATGACAAAGCAAATACAGAACATTGAAGTACTTAACAGTAAAAAACTGAGAGAGTCACTGAACCTACTCAGCGTTGAAATAAGACAGGTAAAGCAAGGTCAGATGATTAACAATGGATATAATATCGGTGGAAAAGTGCCACAGCAATCATATTTTGACCAAAAAAAGTAGCTGCTGTCATATTTACCGGCTTTAATACCGGCCTCTGCCAAACAATCACTAATAAACTTAACAACCTTATCCATATATAAATCAGGAGCGGCAATAAAGCTCTTACCGTACTCAGTAGCGCCCGAATTCCAGTAATGCACCGGAACAGGGCTTTTTCTGTAATACAGCTCGTACAACAGCTTCGAGTTGGAGGATGTATTCAGCTCCTTCTGAGCACCGTCTATAATAAGCAGCGGCGTAGGAATTATTGATGGTATCTGAGGAATCATATCCATTTCTTGACTTACCTTTGTAAGCTTCTCAACAAAAAACCCGGTAGTATACCTAAAGGGCATTTCAGGTAATATGCTATTCTCATCAATGACATAATCAATATAGCTATCTATTTTTGAAAAAGGACTGTCTGCAATCACTCCAAGTATACTTGCTCTGTAGGGTGATTGAGAAAGGGCTGCTAAACTGGCATTTGCACCTGTTGAAAAGCCCATTAAAATAATGTTTTCTGTTCCCTGCTGTTTGAGATACTTTATTGCTGTTGTAACATCAATAGTTTCATTGTTGCCAAAGGTAGAAATGGAACCTGCCGAGTTACCGGAGCCCCTTAGATCAAACGTCATTACATTAAGCTTTTCATTATTCAATCTTGAAATCAACCTGAAGGTTTCCTCGTCGAACTCCAATCTGTTATGGCCATAGCTGTGAACCATGAGCACTGTGGTTTTGGACCCCAGAGAAGGGAAAAACCAGCCGTTGAGCTTCTCCTTTGAAACACTGCAATAAAAGCTTATATTCTTATAATCAGGTGCGATATTTGATGATATCTGGGGAGTGGTGATCTTGGCTGGATGCGTTATTTTCCACGCCGAAATAAAGGAAATAACTCCAACCGCTAGACAAATCAGAACTAATATATATAAAATGGCTATAAATATATTTTTAGGTAAAACACTTTTGCGAACTGCAAATGCAATCGGCTTTAGCTGCATTATAAACCTCCGGGAGATAATACTATTGACTAAACTATACTCAAGCTTTATTATATTTTTAATTAAAGGGAATGTAAATACACTATATTATTCCGTCTGTGATAAAAGGTCTGAGACTTCGCGGAAGGCTAATGCCGACTAAACTGGTAAAATCAACTGAAAGCGGTGACAGGCTAAGAAAAGGTAAAGAGAGGATGGGACTCGGCAATTAGCATGCACTTGCATTTATAAATTGCCGTTATAATATAAAATGAGTATAACTTGTAATGTATGCCCTCGTAAATGTAATAAGGATAGGTCGATGGACCCCGGCTTTTGCGGAGTATTTGAGGAGCCAAAGGTGGCCAGAGCCTTCCTGCATATGTGGGAGGAACCCTGCATCAGCGGAACAATGGGTTCGGGTACAGTGTTTTTTTCCGGCTGTAATTTGAAGTGTGTTTACTGTCAGAATTACCATATAAGTCAGAATAATTTCGGAAAAACCATATCTCTTGAGAGATTAAAGAATATATTTATTGAACTAATTAAAAAGGGTGCCCATAATATTAATCTGGTTAATCCTTCTCACTACATCAAGGTCATAAGTAAGGTTATCAGCGAGTTAAAGGAATCAGGTGAATTAACCGTTCCTGTAGTATATAATTCCAATGGCTATGAGTCAGTCGAAGCCTTACAGGCATTGGAGGGGTTGATTGATGTTTACCTTCCTGATATGAAGTATTCAAATGAAGAAATTGCATTAAAATATTCCAAAGCAAAGGATTATCCCGAGGTGAGCAAAAGGGCTGTACTGGAGATGTACAGGCAAGCAGGAAGTCCGATTTTAGATGATGAGGGTATAATCCGGAGAGGCTTAATAATAAGGCATCTTATTCTTCCGGGTCATACAAAGGACAGTATCAATGTACTGAACTGGATTAATGAAAATCTTCCAAAGAGTGTATACGTATCATTGATGAGTCAGTATACACCATATTATGCTGCAGAAAAATTTCCTGAAATAAACAGACCCATAACAAGGAGAGAGTATGAAAAGGTAGTCGATCATTTGTACAGTCTTGGATTGGAAGAGGGGTATGTTCAGGAGAGGCAATCCTCGGACACGCAATTTATTCCTGACTTTAACCTTGAGGGAGTATGAGTCCAACGCAAAAAAAAGAAAAAATTGTAAATATTAAAAATAACTGTTGCAATATGACAAAATATGGATTATAATTTACATTACCGATAAACGGTAGCATTAAATCAGTTTTCTAATACATAAGATTTCTCTTATAAAATCAATTAATCAACCAATTCCAGAGATGTTATTCTAAGCTATGTCAGACAATTATTATCCTTCGAGCAAGTTCTATTACCTCACCCTTAGGTAAGCACATTATTTCACACATGAGTAGGCATCATTATTTGAGCCCTTGGGTAAGCAGCATTATTTCACCCTTAGGTAAGCTACGAGAATTCAATCTGTAAGGTATCAACCTTATACAGTAGGGTTCCAATCTCCTTTCTATATCAAAGAGATGCATGGAGGAAGCTGTCATGCAGGACAATTCTATATTTTCTAAATACAAATACATAAGGTCTTTAGGTAAAGGCGGCTGTGGAGAGGTTTTTCTTGCCGAGAGTAAAACTCTTGGAAACCTTTGGGCAGTTAAGGAAATTCCAAAGGATAAATATACCTCTGTCAGCGGGTATATTGAACCCGAAATTCTAAAGCGCTTAAATCATCCGGCACTTCCCAGAATATGTGATGTTTACGACGAGGAAACAAAGCTTTACATAATAGAGGATTACATTGAGGGGACCTGCTTGATAGATGAACTTGAGCAGCGGGGAAGATTTGACGAGAAAAGGACTATTGATTGGGGAATTCAGCTTTGCAGTGTGCTTAAATATTTACATGAGCAAAAACCGGACCCTATAATATATGGTGACATGAAACCTCATAACATAATTGTTACCAAAGAGGGCTTTGTAAAGCTGGTGGATTTCGGTGTATCCACCATTACCGGGAAAGCAGCTTCAGATCAGGCTTGCGGGGATAGAGCTCTAACTTTCAGTACAGTATTTATCGGTACGAAGGGCTATGCGGCCCCAGAACAATACTCCGGTGAAGGAATCAGCTGCAGGACGGATATTTACTCTCTGGGAATAACACTAATACAGCTGGTAACCGGAATAGATCCTCTTTCGGAATATCTGTCAATCAGCAACGGTGAATATCAAAAAAATGTATCAGAGGGCTTGCTTTCGGTGCTGAAGAAGTGCATTGAAACCAACCCGTTGCTTAGATACCCAAGCGTAGAAGTCTTAATAAAGGATTTGCGTGAGCTGGCCCTTCGGTCAGAATTGTGGATAAAGAATGGAGAGAGGGATATTAAGGCTCCTCTATCC
>JAEZIV010000326.1 GCA_023436515.1 Bacillota bacterium | reverse complement strand
ACATAGCTCTTAAGCTCTGCATTAGCAGTACTTTGGAGTCTGAAGAAAGTAATATCTCCCGGCATAATAGCTCCTTCAAGGGTTCCCCTTGATATATCAGGCTCTTTATCAGGCTCAAGGAGTCTGTGCATGATAAGCTGGTATTTCATGGAGTAGTTCTTCATACAGCAGCTTGGAGTATTTCCGCAATGGAAGCCCATAAAGAGATCAGTTAGCTTGTACCCAGGAATCTTTGACTTATTATTTTCATACATGTCTCTTGGTACAGTATTATTTATGTCAAGCAGTGTTGCAGGTATCTTTGTTGCACAGGTGATTATGTATTCACTTAAAGCACCATAAATATCGGTTTCACAGGCTATAGGAATACCCTTTGCTGCAAATCTGGAGTTTACATAGCAAGGAACAAAGCCAAATTGAGTCTGGAATGCTGGCCAGCATTTATTTGCAAATACTGCGTATTCTGATGCACCAAGGTTAGCGTCCATCCAATCCTGAAGTGTCAGCTCATACTGAGCAAGTCGAGGCAGAATTCCAGGGTAACCGTTACCTTCACCCAACTCCTGCTCCATTTCCTTAACTACCTCAGGTATTCTAGGATCGTTGGCATGTTTGTTGAAGGCTTCGAAAAGATCCAGCTCTGAGTTTTCCATTATCTCAACACCAAGGTCAAATAATGGCTTTATTGGTGCATTACAGGCAAGGAAATCCTGCGGCCTAGGACCAAAGGAAAAGATTTTCAGCTTGCTGAGTCCCAGCAAAATTCTTGCAATGTTTTCAAAGTCAGATACCATGGGAACTAACTCGTCAGGAGTTCCTACCGGATACTCTGGAATATATGCCTTCAAATTTCTCAACCCTAGGCTGTAGGATGCATTTAACATACCGCAATATGCATCTCCACGACCACCCATAAGGCAGTTTTCAGCTTCCTCGGCAGCAGCCACGAACATAACAGGACCACCAAACTTTTTAGCCATCAAGGTTTCAGGACCTTCTGGTCCAAAGTTTCCTAAATAAACTACAAGCGCATTAACACCGGCATCTTTGATTTCTTCTAATGCCTTAAGGGCGTGCTTTTCATTTTCTACTGTTGTCTGTGCTTCAAAAATATCTATTTTAGCTGCCTTACAGGCTTCAGCAACAGCAGTTCTTCTGGTTGCGCTGAGTTGTATAGGGAAACAATCCCTGCTAACAGCAACAATACCCAGCTTAACTACAGGTATATTTTGCATTGTATAAACCTCCTATTTGTTATTATGTTCTGATTATATCACCCCGGACTTGTATGCACAAGATTAAATACTCCTTATAAACACCATGTAATTATCTACATATTTTAAGATTTGTATCAGCAATTTTTGCTTTAACACTTCTTTGATTTTAGTAAGCCCTCCTGTCTATATACTGAAATACTACTAATTTTAATGATCTCATGAGTAACAAAAGCTGTATTGACATATAAAGTCAACTGTGCTATTTTTAATTTATCATATTAGCGAAGGGACGGTTTTATGTCGGTAAGCACTGTAGAGGAAATTTTCAACTAAATAATGTTGAGGATACAACTAAATTCAGTTTTGACCTGTTTATTTGTTGTATCTATTATAAGGCATTACCTTACAGATAGCTTCAAACCACTTTCGAATTTAAAACCGGAATTGATTATTTATGGCGCGACAAGGTGTGTTTGTCGGGCTGTTTTTATTTTACTGATAAATACCACTCATCAACCTATAAGTTAAGTTCGATTTTATACCCGCAGAAGCACTCTGCCTTTATTCAGGCAAGGTATGTCTTTTGCGGGTTTATTTATTTAGCGCCATAAACTATTTGAGAGCGAGGAGTATTTAGAATGAGTATTATACAAACAAGAAACCTTAGTAAAATTTATACCCGTTACGAGAAGGAGGAAGGCCTGAGAGGAAGCATTAAAAGCTTGTTTGTCAGAAAGAAAATCACAAAATATGCTGTAGATAGCTTTGATCTTAATATCAGTGCGGGAGAATTTGTCGGCCTAATAGGGCCAAATGGAGCCGGAAAGACCACCCTGATGAAAATGCTTACAGGGATTATCTCCCCGTCTTCAGGTGAGATATCCGTCCTTGGCTTTGTTCCCGGAGAGCTTAAAAATGCTTACAAGAAGCAATTTGCTATTGTCATGGGACAGAAGAGTCAGCTCTTTCAGGATATATCGGCTGCAGATACCTTCCTGCTGCTCAAAGAAATATATGAAATACCCGAGTCAGAATATCGGAAGAATCTCAATTATTTTGTTGAGCTTTTTTCCATACAGGAGTTTCTGAATGTTCAGGTAAGGACCCTATCCCTGGGTGAAAGGATGAAGCTGGAGCTTATCGCCGCTCTGCTGCACAATCCCCGGATACTCTTTCTTGATGAGCCAACCATCGGTCTTGATGCAGTAGCTCAAAAACAAATAAGAGGCTTTCTGAAGGAAGTTAACCACAAGAAGGGTACAACTATTCTTCTTACCAGCCATTACATGGATGACATTAAAAGCTTGTGTGAGAGGTGTGTGGTGGTAAATAACGGCATAAAGATATATGATGGCTGCCTTGAGTCACTCTTTAGCCGCTATCAAACACATAAGACAATAACGGTAGCCTTTGATAATGAAACCTCATATCTTCCTGACTTTGACCTGCAGATTATTGAGCAGAATCCCTTCAAGCTGTCATTCAGAACTAACAGGAAGGATGTCCGGGACATAGTGGGTGCACTTATCAGCAAATGTGAGGTCAATGATATAGCGATTGAGGAAGAGGATATTGGTAGCGTTGTTGAGCGTATATATTCCGATAAGGGAGGTGACTGCAGTGGGGAAATACTTTGAAGCGACAAAAATTAATTTTAAGACACAGATGGCGTACAGATTTGATATTTTACTGAGTATGCTTTTTACCGTATCGAAAATACTGTTGGCTTTTGTACTCTGGGGAGCACTGTTTCAAGAAAATTCTACCATTGCCGGTTTTACCTTTAACTCCATGATATCTTATTATATCCTTAATTCATTTATATCACAGTTGGATCAATCCTCAGGCATGGGCTGGCAGATTTCTGCAGAAATAAAAAACGGAAGCTTTTCAAAATATATTATCAGACCAATGGGTATTTTCAAATACTTCACCGCCCAGACTGCGGGGATATCAGCCTTTTTGCTATCCTTCAACCTGCTTGCCGCAGTCATATGGGTTTTTATCTTTGGAATAGACTTCACCATAGCCTTTAACGGTTATACACTCATAGCTGCGGTGGTATTGATACTTTTAGGCTTACTTTTTATGGTTCAACTGAATTATTTTATAGGAATACTTGCTTTTAAATTCCTGGACACAGGTGCTTTCATAATGATTAAGGAAAACCTAGTCCAATTTGTGACAGGCTCACTTATTCCTCTTGCTTTATTACCTGAGGGGATCATTAATGCTATGAGGCTACTACCCTTTTACTACAACTCCTATTTGCCATCAATGCTGCTTCTAGGCAGAAATGAACAGGAGATTATTCCGGGGTTGGCTGTTATTGTTTTTTGGAATATCCTTTTCGCTATTATTAATTCACTAACTTACAAACGCTTGAAATCTGTATATGACGGGGTGGGAATATGAGTATAAAAAGACAGCTTAAGATAATGCTAATGCTCTTGAAAATGAGACTCTCAAGGAATATGTCCTTCAGATTTTCTTTCTTTGGAGTGCTTTTTGTTGATGGCTCAATGTTTATCATACAGATACTTATGTTTAAGGCAATATACTCCCAGGTGGGCAGTATAGGTGGCTGGGACCAAGCACAGATGCTTGTTTTTATTGGAACCTTTTCAATAATCAATGCCTTGAATATGTTTCTATACTTTTTTGGTGTTAATTCTATTCCCAGCAAAATAAAATCAGGAGAGCTTGACTTATACGTTACAAAGCCGGTCAATTCTCTGTTTCATCTGTCCTTTGAGAATATTGACGTAGGCTCAGTTCCTCTTCTGTTTGCCAGTGTAGGAATTGTTATCTACGCTACTTTAGGATTGGGCACTTCAGTTTCCTTGCTTACTATTCTGGGGTATACCTTTCTGGTAATAATAATGACAGTGCTCTGGTATGATATGATGGTTATTCTTCGTACCATTCCCTTCTTTGTGATTCAGGCATCCTCTATTGAACGACTGGAGGGAGAAGTCATCAATCTGTGTTTGAAAATTCCGGGGACTTTGTTCAAGGGGGCATTCAAAGTGTTATTTTACTTAGTTCTACCCTATGGTATCATGGCAACAATTCCTACGGAATTTTTCTCAGGGACACTAACACCTGTGGGATTTGCGTACGCCGTGGCAGTAGTCACAGGCTTCACTGCCTTCACCTTGCTCTTCTGGAAGCTGGGTTTGAGGAGCTATAAAAGTGCAAGCAGCTGATAAAAGGGTTGGAGCCTCAGCCACTATAAGCTGAAAACTTACAGCATAGCATAGCTTAGAATAAGTACCTGTGAGGAGTGGGGGGGGGGGGGGGGGGGCCCCCGCCCCACGCACGAAA
>JAEZIV010000212.1 GCA_023436515.1 Bacillota bacterium | reverse complement strand
AACCTCAACAGGCTCAAGCTCCTCTACAAATTCACCGTAGCAATTGTCCACCATTACTAATATCGAACTATTTATGGATTTAATTGTATCTATAATAGATTTAATGTCTTCTATACATAGGGCATCTCTCCAAGAGTAGCCTCTAGACCGCTGAATCATTGCCATTTTCGTTGTTGGAGCAACTGTCCTGCGGATCTCATCCAAATCAGGTTTTCCGTCAGACCTAAGCTCCACCTGCTTGTAGCTTACACCGAACTCCTTTAAGGAACCGCAGTTCTCACCTCTGATGCCTATTACCTCTTCAAGTGTGTCATAGGGCTTGCCTGTTACTGCAACAAGTTCATCCCCCGGTCGCAAGTTTCCAAAAAGGCACAGAGCCAGTGCCTGAGTACCCGATACAATTTGATGCCTTACAAGAGCATCCTCAGCCTTAAAAATATCGGCATAAACAGAGTCAAGGACTTCTCTTCCCCTGTCATCATAACCGTAACCAGTGGTTCCATTAAAATGTGAATCGCTGAGCTTATTATCCTGCATTGCTTTAATAACCTTCAGCTGATTGAGCTGTCTTGTTGATTCTATTTGTTCAAATACCTCCTGAGCGTTCCTTTCGGCCTGCTCAGCAAGTTGAATAACCTTATCCCCAATTTCAAATTGCATTTTGAGAAATTCTTTTGTTTTTAAGTCCATTTGCCTAGTTTCCTCTTTCGAATAATTTAACGTAATCTGCTAATAGCATTATATACCATACTAAGCCTTCCTGCCATATTATAATAGCATTTTTGCCAAGCTATTCTTTCTAATACTTTCATATAGCACTGTCTGTCTCAAAGATTTGCATAATCCGCTCAGGTTGTATAAAATGAGGTCAGGCTAGTATAATACCTATATAAAAAATAAAGAAAGGGATGTATTGATGTAGTCCAAATACATCAAGTATTGCTTATAATGATCCTAGAACATATCGCTGATGTGAACGATTCCGGCAAGCTGTTGAAATACCTTCTAAAGGGCAAGCTAAATATATCCGAACGACTCCTTAAAAAGCTGAAGTATCAGAATAAGATTTACGTTAACGACCAACCGGTTCATGTTAATTATGTTATCAAAGACAAGGATAAGGTTAGAGTTGAACTCGAACTTGAAGAAGATTGTGAAAATATTGAGCCCCAAAACCTCCCTCTAGACATAATATATGAAGATGACTGCTTACTTGTACTTAACAAACAGCCTGGAATTGTTGTTCATCCTACAAGTAGTCACCCTGATTATACAATTGCCAACGGCATAGTATATTATCTCCGGCAAAAGGGAATTTCAAAGAAGGTCAGACCTGTCAGCAGGCTTGATAGGGATACCACCGGAATCATCATATTTGCCAAAAATCAATTTGCCCAGGAATCACTGATCAAGCAGATGCAGTCAAAGGTGTTCCATAAGGAGTATCTAGGTATTGTTCAGGGACTGCCACCCTCAGACTTCGGAACTATTAATTTACCCATTGACAGAAAGCCCGGTAGTATAATGCTGAGGCATATTTCTGAGCACGGTGCCCCCTCGGTTACTCATTATGAGGTGATGGAGAGCTTCTCCTCACATAATGCAGCTTTACTTAGATTTAAGCTGGAAACCGGAAGGACACATCAAATCAGAGTGCACTGCCAAGCTATGGGGTTCCCAATATATGGTGATACCTTGTATTCTGATAATACCTGCCCTTTAATTTCCCGGCAGGCATTGCATTCACATATAACTAGAATTGAACATCCCGAGACTCTTAAGGAAGTGATTTTCAATGCTGAACTGCCTTTCGACATGAAAGGTGTATTGGAAATAATGAGAAAATAAATGTCTAAATTTTACACCATATCCCATTTATGCTACTATTTACTTGTAAGTGCTTTATTGTGAAATGTTGATATTACACATGATAGCTTATTCAACATATACATAAGAAAAGGTTATTAGGAGGCATAATAATGGAGGTTCTAAAGGATAGGTATTCAATAACTGAGCTGAGTGAAGCTTTAAATATATCAGATCATGCTTTGAGATTCTATGAAAAGGAGTTTGGACTTAAGATTCCAAAGGATAATAGAGGAAGAAGGTTTTATACAACCGAGTTTGCAAATATAATGTACCAGATAAAGGATATGCGGGATCAGGGACTAGAACTTAAGGCTATAAGAAAAATTCTGGAGGACGAAAATATAATTGGAGAGACTGCATCAGCCTCGCAATATACTTCCGTATCCTTAAGCCGAGAACAATTGCCTGCTGTCATGAGTTCGGCACCAGCCCATATAAACAGCTCTGAATTGGCAGACATAATGGAAGCACTAAGCAGTATGAAAGAACAGTTTTTTAGTAATATATCCTCTGAGTTGACTACTACTAGGGAACAGATTTCGAAAGAAATTCAAAAATCCAAGCTTGAACTTGGAGCTTGTGTTGAAAACAGCTCAAGGAAACTGGAGAATAAACTGGACCGTCACTTTCAAGAGGTTGACAGAAACTTAACCAACTGGAGAGAGAAAAGAAAATCCTCACTTGGAGGAAGACTTAAAAAGCTTTTAGGAAAATAATCTTTATAGTGTTAAATATATCAGCAATTTTACTGGATAAAATATATTGCCGGAGGCCATAGAAAACACTTTTCAAGGGCCTCCGCATATTTTATATCGACTTACTGTCTGTAATTTACTGGTTAGTCTGTATAAACTATTGGTTCAGTAGGGAAGGATTTCTAGTCCTTTAAGGAAAAGCCCTTTGCATCCTTGTTTATTGAGCCTGCGAGTACAAGTATGCCTTCCACCAGACCCCAGATGTAAACAAAGGGTGCCAAGATGAAGCAGGATAAAACTGTAAGCAAGCATTGCGCTAGTCCAATTCCTATATAGCCTAAATAAAATCTGTG
>JAEZIV010000184.1 GCA_023436515.1 Bacillota bacterium | reverse complement strand
CTGGATTCGTTAACAGTCCTGTTGACTGCTGTCACCATTATCTGGATGATGTCCTCAAGCTTCTGAGTTGATTCGAAGCTGAGATCATGTTTATAGCTTTTCCCATTTCTTTCAACAAAAATATTATTTGGACCATTTATCATTATTTCGGTTATTTCAGGGTTTTCAAGAATAGGCTGGAGAACATCAAGTCTCCTTAAGGAATTGAATATTGAAAGGATGATCTCTCTTTTCTCAGTGTTTGTAATAATAATATTCTTTGATTTCTCAAAAACTTCATTTTCCACTAAGCTAATAATCTCTTCATCATTGATATTCCGCTTTAAATCAAGTCTCTCATTAACTGAAAGCTTAATTTCATTTATTATATTGCTTACCAAAGAGGTCAACCTCCTATGATGTTTTATAACATGTATCTGCCTGCGATTTCCTTAAAAGGACTGTTAACTATCTCAGGACCTCCCATAAAAAAGAATTTTTTAGAAGTGTTGTTTTGTAAGAAAGGAATTTTTGATAAAACACTTATTTCAGAAAGGGTTTTCGTTGATAATGGGAGGTCCTGACTTGATACTTTATTTGCAACATATTTAACCTTATGAGACAAATAAGAATTGGGATATGAAGAATTATCATACTTCTGAATGCTCTCAATAAATTGCTTTGATTTATGTAAACATATTTCTTCATCAGTGATAATAAACAAGATCTCATCGGATGACTCAAATACTTTTATGGTATTGCTGTCAAGTCGTGAATCCATATCAACTACAATTAGGTCATATAAACCACTGGCCTTTAGATTTGTCAATAGGAATTCAATATCCTGTGGAACCAGTTCATTTAACTCAAAGGAGTTATTGGCCTGGTTAAAGTAGAATATATTTGTTGCGGAGTCCTGTGATCTCATGGTAAAAAGCCTTGAAATCAAATTTTTGTCTTTTTCTTTTACATAATAGATTAAATCTGATATGGAGTTGTCATTATTTTTTGTGAATAGAAACTCGGTAGATTGAAACTGTTCGAGATTTAAATAGAATACTGACAGACCAGACATGGAGCAAATTGTGCATACCCCAACAGCTACAGAAGTTTTGCCTACAGCACCGGAGGCAGAATGGACAGAAACGACCTTTGAAGCCTTCTCTTTTGTGTTTACAATAATGTTTCCATCTCTTGTGTAAATGTTTATTATCTCACCAGCAATTTTCTTGACATCAGAATACTTGAATATCGTAGGCAGGCTGGTAACACAGCTTTTACTAATGCCTGAGGTCAGTATAATGATATTTTTTTGATAATGCGGTGATATCTCCGAATATAACCCTTCACCTGTGAGAACTATATCAGGTTCAATTTTTTTAATCCATTCCTCAAAACTGCATGTATTGCTGCAATAGGTTACCAAAAACGTATCGGGATAACTATGGGTAAGAGAATTACATAGAATAGACGAGTACTCATCATCATCGTCCAGTATCATTAGCTTTATTTGTGCCATGGGCTTTCTCCAGTTCTTTTGTAATTATCTATTTAAAATGAAGTAAAATTTGAATTGGAAATAAAATGATAAGAATTCTAATTCCATTATATTACATATTTTCATTTTGTCAACATATTTTTTCTATTTTTGTAATTTTATTTCATTTTAGTCAATTTTTAGTACCCATTAACAGAGATTTTGCCAAATTTTGTTGAAGCAATAACAGCTATATTTCCCTCCATGCCTGTAAATTGGTTGTTGGTAACAGTACCATATACATCCATATTTATGGGAGCATCCTTTGGAAATGTCAAATCCACATTACCTCTATTTGTTTGAAAGGTATAAACCGAATTATTTTGACAGGCCGTCTTGATATTTATATTTCCACTGTTAACCTTAACCAGTGAATCATTTGACAGTATACCGGAATTGAGTCTGATATTTCCTTCCTCACACTGAAGATTAAGTAAACCGTATAATGACTTTATTTCAGTATTAACCTTAACTAGTTCTGCATTAATACCGCCCTGGTATTTATCTTCTACCCTTAGGCTGCCGGAATCCTGATGAATAGTAAGCTCTTTAATTCTCCTTGGAATTGTTAGCTTTACATCAGAATATACATCATCCTGTTCTTTGATTTTCCCCTCATAATCTACTTCAATAAAGCATGTGCCATTCTCTGTTTTTGTTTCTGTTGAAAATTTTTCTAGACGCTTGGCCAACTGCTCCTCCGTTTGGTAATCACGAACAGTATGCTTGATTTCAAATTTAATGTCGGGCTCATCCCAGCAAAATATAGTTATATTTCCGGAATCAACATTAATATTTAAAGCCTTAACATTTTTTGTAAGTTCAATGGAGGAGTTCTTAAATTGGATGGAGCTCTTTTTTTGAAGTGAATCAGGCTGCTTGCCGCAACCTGTCATAAGAATTAATAATAAAATAAAGAAGGATAATACAATTTGTTTCATGGTACACTCCTGTGACATTGCATGGAAATACTTTACACGCAATTAGTTTTGCAAGAATAATACCATATTTTTCCATTTGTTCTCAATTATTTCCTGCCTCCTCCGCTTAGGAAGCAAAGGGGCAGAAAATAATATTTGATTAATTAAATTAAGCTTTTCATGTAGCCTGCATAGTGTGAAAATACAATTCCGGGTTCTTCCAGGTCAAGACACCATCTTTTTACCCATTCAAGTGAAATATAGCCTTTGTAGTCATTTTCCTTTAACAGATTGACTATAGTTTTTACAGGAATATCACCATGACCCATCATTTTGTACTTTATTACGCCGTCCACAACAACAGAATCCATAATATGAATGAAGCATATATAGTCTTTTAGAGCTAGATAGGTTTTTTCTACAGGTTCATTAAAAAACCTTATTGGATGGTGGACATCCCACAGTACAGCCACATTATCTGAACCAACCTTTGAAATAGCTGCTTTCATAACCTCTGAATCGGCAAATACTCCATTTGTCTCCAGCAGAAGCTTTACACCATGTTCTTTAGCCTTTGGTGCCAACTTTTTGAGGTTTTCAACAACAAAGTCTATATCTACCTCGCCTGCTTGCGGATGAGCATCTCCCAGCACTCTGACGTAAGGTGTACCAATCTTTGCTGCCAACTCAATATAATCCTCTGCTTCCTTTAAATACTTTTCAATATTTACTTTATCGAATAAATAGCTTGCCGAAGTCAGGCATGGAATATCAATTCCGATTTTATCAAGCTTCTTTTTTGTTAAATCAATATTATCAGGAGTAAACTGTTTAGCTCTTGGCACATACAGTTCATTTCCTATACCTCTAATTTCAATACCATCAAAGCCTATATCCTTAGCAGTTGCGAGCATATCCTCCCAGCTCCAGCCCGGACATCCGAGAGTAGAAAATGATATCTTCATAGTGACACCTCCGAAAAGAATGAAAACTTGTTTTCATAATAGCATTTTTTTCATTTGACTGCAAGAAAACAAAGTCAATAGATTTTGCTCTTAAGTACTATGAAGATATAATACCCAAAAATACCTCCCAATATATTCAACAATACATCATCTATATCACAAACACCTACACTGAAGGCATACTGATTTATTTCGATAATCATTGTCGTAAGGAAGATCAAGAGTACTACTCGCGTAAACTTCTCAAAACTTCTGAATGACAGTGGAGAAAGAAAACCCAGGGGCATAAAGGCTAATATATTTCCAATCAAATTTACCAGCATACTGTAAATCCCCATATCTCGCACAAGATACTGCAGCACTATTGAAAATGGTACAAGGTTTAATCTTCTAAGCCTATATCCCTAGAGAAATATGTACTAAAAAAAGTAAGGTAACTCAATATAAGAAGATAAACTGTCAGAAAAAGCCTTGCTATATAAACTGTCAGCTTACTGTTACTCATCTTCATTGGTTCACCTTACCCTTTTATATATTATTAAGCTCAAGCTTACCCTATAAAGTACTCAACTCCGGCCTTAAATAGCTTTTGATCCTTCTCTCCGGGTACGTTTTTGTAAAGATTCGTGCCTATTCTTTCTGAATGACCCATTTTCCCGAATACTCTTCCATCCGGACTGGTAATTCCCTCTATAGCATTTATTGAACCGTTCGGGTTATAGCTTATATCGTATGTTGCTTTTCCGTTATGATCAACATACTGGGTAGCAATCTGTCCGTTAGCCTCAAGAGTAGCGAGGACTTCCTGGCTGGCAGTAAACCTTCCTTCCCCATGGGAGATTGCTATACTATGGATATCACCAACCCTAACATTGCTTAACCAAGGTGAGAGGTTGGAGGCTATCTTTGTATTAACAAGGCAGGACTGGTGACGTCCTATTGTATTAAAGGTTAAGGTTGGGCAGCTTTCGTCAATAGCTCTGATTTCTCCGAAGGGCAGCAA
>JAEZIV010000160.1 GCA_023436515.1 Bacillota bacterium | reverse complement strand
GCAAGCGAGTACTCCTGTCTTCACTGGAAGACTCAGGGGTTTATTGTGACGGTATTCGATAAAAATGGTGATGTTGTTAAAGCAGATAAATCAAAAATAAGTCCTAATCCGCCGCCCGGCGTATCAGATAAGCATCCCTTTTTGAAATACTCATCAGCTGCAGCTGGAGAACGAAACTTTGCGGTTGCTATATATAGCTCTTCAAAGGGTGTGGTAAAGGGTATTTCGGGAGCAGATGGTGATATTACCGAATCAATAGAAGACTTATATGGACCTGAAGCCTTTAAAGATATAAAAAAAACAGGTGGAAAAATTAAGCTTGAACCTCTATTTACAGTGTTTGAGGGCAATGTAAAAACAAGAATAAAGGTAGGAAATGATTCGTATAAATATGTCCAGGAGGATTTTAAAGACCTGGGCCTTTACTATACGGTTGAGCAAATGGATGCTGGAAAATGGCTGGGTGTTGAGTTTCCAGACAGTTCAATAGCAGACATGGCAACTAGACGGCAACTACCACTTGAGTTCGGTCCGGAGAGTGATATCGACTTTTACCCTGTTATTCTGAGAACAGGAACAGAAGATGGCTATTACCCAGGTGATGAAGAACAAGAGTATGAAGCAATAGTTGAAATGAATGCCTTAAACTATGATGAAGCTTTAGTACCCAACATTAAAATATCCATTACAGGTGGGGAGTTATGTGATAAAGAAGGAAGCGTAATCGAAGGAGGGTGCACCTTATCCGAGAATACCTTAAAAGCATGGTTAGAGGATAAAGGTAATTTGGCAGGAACAAAGAAATTGCCTAACCTAATTTCAAAAAGCAATAGTATAGATTGGCTAGCTTATCTCACTTCTTCAAATGAAAACAAACAATACAGATTGTCTCCAAGAGAACTGCAAATAAGAAATAAAAGCGGTAGTAATATATATTTCAATTCTGAAGATAATACAGCAAAAAGATATTATGTATTTAAGTGGAAAAGCAAGCGTAACGCAAGTAAGGTTAAAATTCAAGCGAGTATAAATACCGATAAAAAAATTGATGATGAGAAGAATTTTGATAATAACATAGACACAGCACAAATATATAATTCATCCACTTACATAACAGACAAGTACCTTGACTATGACGTTTACTCTAAAAGCTTTGAACTGGACGTAAATAACGGTAACAAATTAGAAGCTAAAGTATTAGAACCCGAATCAAGGGGATACTTATTTTCCTATTCATGGGCTACAGCAACAACTGGAAATTTAGCATGGAGCTTAAAGGATGATTATGGGTTAGTCGACAATAGTTACCTATATGACATAAACAATCAGTACGGAGTAATAATTGAAAGCTACAATAGTATTATTAGAATGCCTGTTGTGAGATGGGTAACAACCAGGCTAGGCTTTGGATATAACCAAAGTACAGGTATATATAGCAATATTGGAGGCTTGACATACTCCGGAGACAAGAAGGATAACAGTAAGGCTCCAAAAATAAGCTTCACTATAAATACCTCCGGTAATATATCAAGACAGGCAAATATTGCATATTATACCGGTTATTCATACCATTCCCATTCGGATAGCTGCTATACAGAAACTACAGATGACGAAGGAGTTAAGTCAACGTCCCTAACATGCGGCGAATCAGAGGGTGGTCATTATTACGGTTATACAACAGATACCGTAACGCAGAGTTCGGATTTCCAGCCAAAGCCTGCTAAGGATGATGTGCTTATACAGGCACTGATATATAACGGTACAAGTATACCTTTAAAGGACTACAGTGATGATGAGGGAGTGACAACTAAAAATAAGGGATGGGACAACATATTGGTATGGGAGGGTGACAGATACCAAATACCTGTAAAAAGGTACATGAGGGTGCTTGACCAATATGATGTGACAACAGACTTAATAGAAACACCCGGATTCTATGGCAAAACAAGAACCTTCCAGCACCTTGATGAGGCAAGGATATCTCTAAGTGAAATCTATACGTTGGAAGATAACTTTGAAGCTGATAGGGAAAAAGCGAAAAATAACGCGAAAAACTATAAAAATATGAAGTTTGATACAGCCCCCTTTGCGACAGATCTGGAGCTGCAGAGATTCGAATACCCAATAAAAGCAGGGTACTTTTACGTACCATATTCGATATATGAAGCAAAAGTGAAGACAGTAAAATACATAAATGGTGATTATACAGGGAGAACAAGCGAGCATGAAAGGATAGTTGACAACGTGAAAAATGCTTTTGGTGTTCAGCTGGGTATTCCTACAATTGATTCATCAAAGAACAGAATAACAGACCTGCCGATTTTAAAGACAGAGAGATACGAGCTAAAGTCAAATAAAGAACTGGGATATGATGCCGGTCCCAATAGCATAAATGACTACTTAAGTGGTACAGAAACAACTCTACTGGGTAAAACCGATAAGCTGTATAAAGCAATATTGGAGGGCTGGAGCTTTTCCGGTACAGAGGATTCCTGGGGCGGAATAAGTGACACAGATGCTTTTAAATACAGAGAGTATGTTTCAGATGCCAATATCCATAGAGTAGAAGAGGAAACCACCATTACATTTACAGTAAATCCCGAAAGAATAAGGTATTACATAAATATACAAGCCAAAAACGGACCCTACAAAATAAATGTATCTCTAGGACAGTTTACAAATGGAAGAACTAAGCCATTAACAGCAAAAGGACCAGCTTCATGGGATGCAATAACTTTTACAGTAAAGGGTTCAAGGCTGGATGATTTAAATAACTAGCAATACTAAGAAAATACTTCAGACAATAGGTTTATTTCATCAGGTGTATTAGTAAATGCTTGGACTCAGTGTAACAAAGGCTTATTCAAAAATAAATAAGTAGGTGAAGCATGAAAACAACAGTAGACCAAAACAAAGTTGTGGCGTTGGCAAGTAAAATCAAGAGACTGAGCCAAACATTAGAGAACAATGAAATAGGCATACATAATGAGGTATCCCGCCTGACACAAACCATAAATGCCAATTATTCAGAGAATTCTGTTCGTCAGAAAACATCTGAGATAGATGCGATAATAAAACGAATTCGCATGCATTCTAAATCTATAACAAGTGGACTGAACGATAAGGTAGTCTCTTTAAACCAAGCAGCGGACAGATACAGGCAGGAGGAATTGGATGCACAGGAACTTACTAAAAAACAGATAGGATTTTCATATGACGTAGCAGCTTTGGGAGGTACTATATCAAACGTTTCGAGTGCTAATAAAACCGGTGTATACAAAGCTACAACGGTAGATAAATCAGGCATTGTTGATATTGGTGTACTGACAGATACGGTTAATAAATACGTTAACTTTACGTTTACAGATGCAAACGGAAAAAAGAGCCCCAAAATGCAAATATACTATGAGTGGGGAGGAAAGATGACCCTTGAGCAGTTGAATAAAAAGATGATTGATCTTGGATTAAAAGCAGATGATCCCAAGCTTCAGGAAAAAATAATATCACTGGCTAAAAGTAAGGATATAAAGCTTGGAATAGACTGCTCCGGTCTCGTATTGCGAGTACTTGACAAGGCTACAAACGGGAAGGCGTCAGAGTACTATAGAAATAATATAAAGGAGCTGAAGAATGTTAAGGATGTTTGCGCGTATGGAGTTTCTGCAGCAAACATGACTTCACTAGATTATAGTACAAAAATAACTAACTTCAATGATGTTCGGCCGGGGGATTATATACGTTTTGATAATGGTAAACACATTGGTGTTGTATACAAAGTTGAAGGCAATGTAATTTATTACGCCCACTCAAGTGGAAGCAAAGGTCCGCATACAGGGACCATTACCGTAACTGAGGCGGGTAAGGACAACATGAACTTAAGCAATGCCAAAAATGCCAAGTTTAACGACTGGGATAAAAATTATTCAGTTACTATTCAAGGCTTATTTAACTATATCTGCAGACCGAAATTTGCTGAGGGCGTTACAGAAGGTAGTAGTGGGAAGGTTGTAGAAGCTCCCAAAGCCGAAGAAACCAACTCCCCTGCTTTAACCACATATACAGTAAAAAGCGGGGATACATTAAGTGCAATAGCAGCAAAAGTCGGAACCACGGTGGCTGAGTTGGCAAAACTAAATAACATTGCAAATATCAACAAAATAGCTGTTGGGCAGAAGTTAAAGTTACCAGGAGCTAAAAACAGTGTACCTGATAACAATAGTGAACCTGCTGCTAAAGATAAAGAATCAGTTACTTTAACCACATATACAGTAAAGAGCGGGGATACATTAAGTGCAATAGCAGCAAAAGTCGGAACCACGGTGGCTGAGTTGGCAAAGCTAAATAACATTGCAAATATCAATAAAATAGCTGTTGGGCAGAAGTTAAAGTTACCAGGAGCTAAAGATATTACTGAAAAGCCTAAAGATATTACTGAAAAGCCTAAAGTAGAGCATGAACAAATGCAAGCAAATACAGCTACGAGTAAGGAAATGATTGATAGGCTCAAAAACGATACCAGTTTGGGTATATCTAAAGCCAAAAAAGACTCAATGATAAATGTAGCCACAACTTTACTTAATAAAGGCTATGAGCCGGCATTTGTTGCCGGGGTTCTGGGTAACATTTTGGCCGAGGGCTCAGCTGGGTACTTTGAAAGCTCTGCATACATCAGTCATCCGGAGAAAGAACCTGCTTACTTAAAATACATGGACGATCATTACAATTATAGACAAAAATTTTCCGGGAAAAGTATTTCGGAGGTTGGAATAGCAGAAACCAATAAACTGTTAAAACAGCTAAAAGCTGATGGAGTAGCAAATAAAGCCTCCTTTGGACTTGGCTGCGTTCAGTGGACTTGGGACCGCACCAGAAGCTTAATTGAGTGTTATATAGAAGTGTGTGGGGAAAATGGCTATCCAACACCAGAGCAATGTCTTAAAGCAGAGAATGCAATGGTAGTTAAAGAACTAACTGGGGATTACAACTATGTTTACAAAAACTGGCTGAAAAAATATGGTAACAGTGAAGGCGCCGATGCTGCCTATGGTGCGGGGAGTATAGTGTGTACTCAGTATGAAATACCAAGGGATACTGCTGTAAAAGCTAAAGAGCGGGCAAAAAGCTCAGAAGAAATATATTGTGTTATGATGGGGTATTAAAAAATTATCCGGTTAGAAGGGAATGTAAAATATGAAAATAAAAGCACTTTTGGTAATTATTGCTGCTGTACTAATGTTGGCTGGTTGCAGTAATGAAGTCTCAAACAAACAAGGTGATACGCCAACAACTATTACAGAAGAGAATAAAGACAATTTAGCAACCGGAACAATAAAACAACCGGATTTATCCAACAGCTCATCAGATAGTCGTACCAGTGGTGCATCTGTAAAGGTTAAGGAGTATGAAGATGAGACCCATAAAGAAATACAATATGGCAAACTGTCCTTTGATATTGGCTTATATCATATAGTAACTCATATATACAGTGATAGTTCTGAAACCTTCAAGTGTGAAAGCGATAAAGGACAAGTTGAGCCGGTTGCTCATATGAACATTACAGTTCAGGAAATTCAAAAGCAAAGTTTTCTCAATTCAGAAGGTATTATGTCGTACTTGAGGGACATGGCTCCTAAATATAGGAAAATAAGGATTTATGATAATGTAACTGACAAATCTGGAGTCGCAAGCTTATATATTGTAACGGAAGGCGGGCTGACAAAATATGTAGTGGGCTATACAGATGCTTGCTATTTACTGCAGTCTGATAACTCCAACTTAGATGCTTTTATGTTCAAGTCACTAACTATTGAACCAAACTATGAGGCATATAAACAGGAAGTAAAATGCGCTAACTCTTTTACAGCGGATGTTTATGAAACTATCTCTTATGATGATAACAACGTGGAATATGAATTAACGCAAGGTAAAGATGGTAAAAAATATTTCGCTCATTTAAGCTGCGACGAAGAACGTCAATGGGATTTCACGCTGAAGAATGAGAACGGAGAAACTCTGCTGACATTATCCACATACGGAGACCCTAACGATGTAATAAAATTTTTAGATGTCAATATGGATGGTTATGCAGATATTCAATTTTTGGAGCAACAAGGTGCTTTAAATAATAGTTATTCTCTATATGTATGGGATGACTCTGCCATGAATTTTATTAAAGTAAAATGTGATGAGATGCTATCATATTTTGATGTAGAGGATGGCTACCTGCAAAATTGGCTTAAAGACGATGCAGACTCCGGTGTTAGTCAAAAGCTGGTTTGGGAGGATATGAATACATTGATAAAGGTTTCCGAAGAGAAATACACTACTGATTAAGCCACTTTAAAAAAATATTCAAGAGAGGTGTTTATATTGGGAAGGATTAAGTATACCCTTGCTGTTACCCTTGCTGTTACCCTTGCTTTTACTATTTTTGTTTGCTTTAGCGGATGTAGCAGCCAACCGGCGGAGCAGAGTAATAAAACAATAGAGTCATCACAAAAGGAGGCTGATAATGTGACAACCAGTCAAAAAAGTGAAGAGGCCAACTCCACAATTGAGGAAGAACTGGCAATCCCAGAAGATAAAGCTTATGAAGAGCAAACAAGCTCAAAAGATAATAAGGATGAGGAACAAACAATTTCAAAGAAGGAGAGTCAGGAAGAAGAACAAATCACTGATCCCTGGTTATTCGGTCAAAAGGACATATATATTAATAACCAGCCTGTTCTTGATATTACATATGAGCAAGCACTGTTGGACTTCGGTAATCCTAAAAAAATAAATATGTTAGAGGTTAATCCATCAGCAGCAGATCCTGACTTCTATAATTATTTTGCAGTATTAGTCTATGATGGACTGGAATGTGAGCTAAATCTGGGAGAAGAAGATAGAAAGCAGCTGGAAACTGACAAGGTATTTAGATTTGACATTACTAATGCAAATGTCCAATTGGATTGTGGATTAAAGGTCGGTATGACAACAGATGAAGTATTAAGTAAATTTGGGAAAAGAACAATTTACAATATCAGCAGCAGCGATGAAGACTCTGAACTCATTTCAATAAAGCATGTTCTTGAAAGCTATAAGCCAAAGGATTATTATTCCGGATATTCTCATGCAATGATAATATACTCCGATCAGGGAAAATTTGATGACCCTCTTGCAAAGGCACTTGTTTTATTAGTGAAAAACAAAAAAATAGATCGCATTGTATTTGGTTACCCAACCGCTGATTAATAAAGTTTGATTACACAGAAACCCTTCAATAATAGAAGAAGTCCCTAGTGAACAAATTTAAGTAATCTGCAGCATACAAAAACTCGAATTTTGTAAAAATATAGTTTGTATAACTTATTAATAAAATATTGTAATAAAATAGAATTAATAATATAATATTCTATACGATAATACTGTTTAAATTTGGAAATACATCGTTTTTTGCCATATGTAAGCATTAAATCAATAAAAAATCATCTAGGCGTTACTTGTCACAGCTATTTTGATGGAGGAATTAATGAAAGTATTATGGGTATCAAAGAGATCAGACTTACTGGTTTATAAAAACTTACATAAAAGTAAATTTGAAATAGTAAACAGTAAAAATATCAATGTATCTGAAATAGTCAGGTATATTGATGAGTATAAGCC
>JAEZIV010000126.1 GCA_023436515.1 Bacillota bacterium | reverse complement strand
GCTTAAAACTGCTGTTGATCGGCAAAAAGGATATTAAAATTAGTTTTAGTTGCAGATAGTTTGAATTGATATTTGCTTGGAATTTGGAAAATTTGAAAAAAAGGAAAGGGGAATATGTAATTGACTGATAGGTTAGATGCACTGGTTGAGCAGTTTCTACCTGGTGAAGAATACGACTGCTTTGATCGAAAAGGCGGAATGAATAATACAACTCGCTTTGTTGAAGCAGAGTCAGGCAAGTACGTACTGAGAATTTATCAGACTCATTGTGATGTGGACAAGGTAAAGTATGAGCATGCTATCCTTTTGAAGCTTCAACAGTCGGGACTTCCGTTTGGAATACCTGAGCCCATTTGTGGGGTTGATAAAGAAACAGCCAAACTCACTGAGGATGGAAAACCCGTTGCTATGTTTCGATATATGGAAGGTATGACACCCGCCTTTGAGGCAATAGCTGAATTGAAGTCCTTCGGAGTGGCGGCGGGAAGGCTGAGTACAGCTCTAAGAAATATAACCACGGAACTAAAGCCTGTATACAGGCCCTACTATGAAATAGAAAATACCCATCCCAAATGCCCTGTAGATGCAGTTGTAGGCTTCTGTGAGAAGCCCGGTAAGGAGTTCGATATACTTAAGGGTGAGCTTTGTCTGGTTGCAAAGCAATTAACTATGTTCAGGGAAAAATATCAAGTAATAAAAAGCCTTCCCCATCAACTTATCCATGGGGATCTTAATGCCTCCAATGTGCTTGCTGACGAGGAAGGAAGCATTACAGCAATACTGGATTTCGAATTTGTTACCGAGGATTTAAGAGTAATGGAGCTCTGTGTTTGTCTTTCGGAAATAATAAATATGAAGCAAAGTGACGAAAGGCTATGGAGCAATATAGCTGCATTTCTCGAGGGCTACAGAGAAGTGGTGAAGTTAGCTCCTGAGGAAATTGAGGTGATTCCGCTGCTTATAATGCTTCGCAGGCTAGACGTCTTTATTCACTTTCTAGGGAGGTTCTGGGATGGAATCGATGCTTCACAAATACTGAAGGACCAGATAAGGAATCTGGCTGTACAGGTAGATTGGCTTGATAGAAATAAGGAACGTCTCATGTTACTGCTGGAGAGTTCCAATCGGTTGTAAGTGACTGGAGGGACAATAATTTAGCATCAGCGGGAGGGCTTAAGCCTCCTGCTGATATTGCAGCCGATAAAGGGAATAGTATTTACCCTTATTGGCCAAAAGCTCCTGATGTGTTCCGATTTCATGTACTCTTCCCTTATGCAGTACAATTATTTTATCCGAATGCTGAATTGTAGAAAGTCTGTGTGCGATTATAATTGTTGTTCTGTTTCTTGTAAGCTTGGACAGGGCATCCTGTATAAGGACTTCAGTTTCGGTGTCAATATTTGAGGTGGCTTCATCCAGTACCAAAATACCGGGATCAAAGGCTAAAGCTCTGGCAAAGGCCAAAAGCTGGCGCTGACCGGAGGAGAAGGTTGAGCCTCTTTCCATAACCTCCTCGTCGTAACCCTTCGGAAGGCTGCGAATGAACTTGTCGGCATTTACATACCTGGCTGCTTCAATGAGCTTCTCGTCAGATATGTCTTCCTCGTTAAGACGGATATTATCACCCAGCTTTCCGCTGAAAAGGAAAACGTCCTGAAGCACAACTCCTATAGCCTTTCTTAATGAAGCCTTCCTGAACTCTCTGATGTTGATCCCATTGATTAGTATCTCACCCTGCTGAATTTCATAAAACCTGCTGAGAAGATTTATAATCGAAGTTTTTCCCGCGCCGGTGTGCCCAACAATGGCAACTGTATGCCCTGTGGGAACTTTAAAGCTTACATCCTTTAAAACCCAATTATCTTCATTATAAGCAAACCAAACATTTTTAAATTCTATATCGCCTGCAGCAGTAATGCTATCCAGCTCCAGAGTTCCCGAATCCTCCTCTGCCGGAGTGTCCAATATCATAAAGATCCTTTCGGAGGCAGCCATTGAGGACTGGAGAATGTTGTACTTCTCAGCTAAATCGTTAATGGGCTGAAAGAGTAAAGCAATATAGTTTACCAGAGCATATAGCACCCCAAACTCCATTGACCCGCCCATCACCTTCAGGCCACCCTGCCATACCAATAGTGCTATAGCGAGAGAGGAAATCATTTCAATTAAAGGTCTGAAAAGTCCAAAGGTTACAACCTCGCTCATTGAGGCCTTATAATACTCATTGCCGATGGCGTTGAATTTCTCGAAGTTAGGCTTTTCTTTATTAAACAGCTGAATAATACGCATACCTGAAATGTTCTCTGAAATTGCAGAATTAACCTTTGCGAGAGCAATTCGAACTCTTCTGTAAACCTTTCTTATCTTTATCCTGAAGATAACGGTCAAAACTAATACAAAAGGCATTGCAGCCAATGTAACAAGGGTAAGTGATATGTTCAGGCTAAACATTATGATTATGGTGCCGATCAGTATTGCGAAGTCCTTTAGAAGAGTAATAAGCACATTAGTGTACATATCATTAAGGGTTTCTGTATCATTGGTAATACGCGTAACTAAACGCCCGAGAGGGTTCCTGTCAAAATAGGACAGGGGGAGTCTTTGTAAATGACTAAA
>JAEZIV010000099.1 GCA_023436515.1 Bacillota bacterium | reverse complement strand
ATTCGGGAGTTTGGACAAGATCAAGCTGGGCTGTTTTCTTTATCAGTAACAATGCCTTGTCGGTCCGCTTCTTAATATTAATTATTACTATTGTTCCAAGCAGTAGCGAAAGTAGAATGGCACCAAGAGTAATTCCACCTATAAAGACTTGTGCGTCTTTTACTCTGGTAGTATTCTCCTTAATAACATAGCTGACGTACTCCTCAAGTATTTCCTCTATCTGATTAATTCTTTCTCTTGCGGAATCAAAGGCACTTAAATACTCATCTTTATTCTTAATAGTATTCGTATTTGCATCAAATAGGTCATACCACTTGGCATAATCTGCTTCAAAAGCAGCAAATAATTCCAGCATCCCAAGCTTTGAAGCCTTGTGCTTGAACTCTGCGTAATCCTCCTTATGTGACATGATTATTTCTTTTACAGCTTTTACCCGTTCCTGGGTCTGCTGTGCATTTTCATCATAGACAGCCTTATATTCCTTTATCTTATCTGGATCAGTTGAATTGGTCATGTTCATTTGGGCAGTAAGGGCCTGGTAGTAATCCCTGTCGGCATTCAGCATCTCAGTCATGGCTTTGTTGGTCTGATCATTCAGTTTCTTAATCAGATCCGACGAAACACTATCAATACTTACAATTGAAATAGCAGCCGTTACAAATATTGCAATAATCGGTACAACAAGAACAAAAATCATCTTATAGCCTACCTTAATGTTGTTCATTATATTACTTTTACTCATAGCTTTAAGCCCCCTATATAATGTTAACACTATAAAATACGTGTCCATTTGATGCTATTCGACATTTTATTCCTAATTCCTTCATTTTTTGTAAAAAGTGTATTTAACGTCATTATTGACATAAATACAAATGTACTGTAGCAAAAAGCTTAGGCAAAAATGCAAGTAACTAACCGCATTCATAGACGCTTTAAGGTAGCGATTAACAAGCTCAGGGAAATTTAAGTCCCTCTCCTTGTTACAGATCTCCCCCTGAATGAACACAGCCACCAGGAGTCAGTTATCCTCCAGGCGGCTGTATTAACCTCTTATTTAGTAAAACTATTGAGCTGTACATAAAAAGCTCCGGTATTGAGCCTCAACCTTCGCGGTTTGAAAGGGGGAATACCCCTGTATTCCTCTCTATTTGTCAACTACCTTGTAGTAGGTGGCATCTCTTTGATTATTTAAGCATATCATTTTCATGGTATCGTCTTTAAAGGATAGTATTTCATATGAAAGATCAGGGTCTAATGTGGATGTAACATCACTACCGTCTACTATTGCTTTTTTTAGCGATAATTTTAGAAGCCGCTGCTCAGGATAACTCCATTCACCAGTCAGGATATTGTCTTCATCAGGGAATGATTTATACCAGCTATATTTATTATCACTTGTAAGAGTAAATCTTATGATTATATTACCATCCTTATCCTTTGTTCCCCAGCTTCCTATTAATTCTTTCCCATCAGTGCTTATGTTTTCAATAGCACTCTTCTTGTCTATACCTTCTGCTTTATTTAGAAGGTCTAAGCTTTCAGCCATTTCATCATCGTAAACTACATTTGATGGATTAGTTAAACTTACTGTTTCAAAAACCTTATATGCATATTCTTTAACATATTCATAGTCATCTTTATTACTTACAAATATAATCTCATACTGTGAATCGCCATTCATAACAACTAATATGTCTCTTGATAATATGTATTTTCCTTGATCTTGTTCAAAGTAGATCAATGGGTATTCGCTTTCTCCAAACATTTGCCTAGTCGAAGTAACTGTTCCAGCTATAGCATGTTCCTCATACACCTGAAGCAAAAGATCAACGTACTGTTGCTCAGATATTTTTTCAGTATAATCTTTAATTTGAATATACGAATTTTTTCCCTTGAAGTAGATTATGTCCTTTTGTTCATCTGTTTTCCATAAGTCGGAGTCATATTTAACATTGCATCCTCCATCCTTTGAAGTATAAGTCTCAAGGGTATTGCTTTGACTTGATTGGACTGCTGTTCTAGCTGAATTTGTGTTTGACTGGCTGTTTGCTTTATCAACCAATGTAGTCAAGGAGCAGCCAAAGGTAGCTGTTAATAAAGCTACAATAATTACAACTAATATAAGTTTTTTCATTAATGTCCCCCTTATTCTCTTATCGAAAATAAAACCTGTACACCGGAAATGATACCATCACTTCCCGTTAAATACTCTTTCGCTAAAATTCTACCATTTAATAGTAATTATGTACATAAAAACTTACTAATATATTAATTGGTAATAATGTGTTGTATTTTGAAGTCAACTCTACCACTGTTTGAAGTGTGCGGTTTGCCGGGAACTAAATCATAATTGAACAGGGCATTAAGGAGGGGAACATCAGGGATAGGGCTGCACATGACCTTGCTCTATCCTTTTATTATATGATGATGAGCTTTGCCATGACAGTAAGGTTTTATGATGAGAATGATATCGACAAGGATATGGCCAAATGCATAACTGTATTCCTGGTTGGCATTAAACTTTAATTGTGAGACTCAAGTAAAAACTAAGTATATAAGGAGGGAAATCAGTATGCAGGAAGGAGCTAAGCGGAGGTTAGGGCGGTCCGGCAATTGCGGAACCACATGGATGAAATAGACTAAATTCTTTCTGAAACAGCCACCTGGGGTCAATAACCTCCAGGTGGCTGTATTTGCATCTTAAATCTTAGAAAAATCTATAGCTTCATGCTTACAAATCGGGCATATATAATCTGGCGGTAAAACCTCGCCCTCATGTATATATCCACAAATATTACATCGCCAACCTTTTTTTTCTTCCTTGCTCGGCTTTGGTTTTATGTACTTTTGATAATAGGTGTAAGTAACTGTCTCTTCATTATTTATCAAGTTGGCATCCATTACCTCTGCCTTAAATATCGAGTGGGTTCCAAAATCAAGTACCTCCATGACCTTGCAATATAAATATGAGTTTGAATACTTAGACAGGTAAAAAAGTCCACCTTCTCCCAGTAATTTTTCTTCAAAGTTTGCGAATTTTTCAGTATCTTTTCCCGATTGATACCCAAATTGCTTAAAAACATCAAAAGGAGTATCCTGTGTTAAAACTGAAATATTAAATTCCTTTGTTTTAGTTATAATATCATGAGTATAATTTTGCTTATTTACACCGACTGCAATGACAAGAGGAGTACTAGTAACCTGCATTACAGTATTAATAATACATCCGTTATTCTTGTCACCATCCTTTGCCGTCAATACATACAAACCGTATCCAATATTAAAAAGTGCCTTGTTATCCATTGTCATCCTCCTATATGATACAAATAATAGCTGTGTATACTATGATAATATCAAATCTCCAAGTAAAAAACACCCGTGTTACTAAAAATTAATTATATTGATGTATTAAGTCAATAAGAAATTTTCTCTTGCAAAAAAGTTCCGTTTGCCAAGTCATCAAAAGCTTTATTTAGTTCTTCCTTTGTATTCATTACTATAGGACCTCCCCACACAACAGGCTCATTAAGAGGTGTTGAGCTTATAAATAGTATCTGTGCATTTTTATCGGTGGCCTTAATTTCAATCTGGTCGCCGGATGTAAGCTTTACCGCTGTCTTTTCCCTTATTAGCTCTCCCCCGACATATGCATCCCCCAGAAGGGTAAACACTATAACAGAGCGTTCGCTTTCGGTATTCAAGACAAGGGATGCATCTGGATTCAGGTGTATATCGTAATAGTCCAGGGGTAAATATTTGCTTATATATCCCCGTCTTCCCTCAAATATTCCTGCCAGCAATCTTAGCCGTCCGTTGTCCAACTCAATTTCTTCAATTTCAGAATTCTTAATACTGTGATACTCGGGTGTAACCATTTTATCCTGCGCAGGGAGATTAAGCCATAGCTGTACACCAAGCAATCTTTCAGAAGCAGGAAGATTTTCTTCATGTAAAATACCCGAACCTGCTGTCATCCATTGGACAGCTCCGTCGGCAATTGTATCTTCATTGCCCAAACTATCCTTGTGAGACATTTTTCCGTGATAAACATAACTTATGGTTTCAATTCCTCTGTGAGGATGCAAAGGAAAGCCTGCTGTATAATCATTTGGATTTGTGCTGTCAAAGGAATCAAGCAACAGGATCGGGTCAAACTCCCGAACAGTTTCGTTACCCAATACTCTGACCAGCTTTACTCCTGCACCGTCTTTGGCGCTATAACCTCTAATTTGTGTTTTTACTGTTCTCTCCATGGCTAACCTCCCTATCTAGGTTTGTACTATAATTTACTTATTCCAGGTATCAGCTTATTTATTTTCTTACTTATGGTGGTAATACTACTAAGCTTTAATCTCTCCCAACTATGAAAATAAATAGCTTGTCATAGACAAGGAGCCTACCATACAGCTCTTATTATATATTGATATCTTATCCTCTTCATCCGAGGCTCCAAGGATGTATAAAATGGGATAAAAATGCTCGGGGGTAGGTACCGATAATTTCGCTCCTTTTCCCATGCTTAGATAATTGATAATATTCTCATGCTCCCTATTTGCAATGCTATCCACAACATAAGTATCAAACTCATTGGCCCAGTCAAAACCACTGTCCGTCATACCCCAATCAAGTAAACGCAGGTTGTGAACGATATTTCCCGTGCCAAATATAAGAACACCCTGATGTCTTAATGCTTTTAGCTCCATGCCTATTTTATAATGCTCCTCCGGTGGAGCAGAGACATCTATGCTTATTTGGAAAACGGGGATATCCCTTTCAGGATACATGTGGACAAGAACAGACCAGGTACCATGGTCAATACCCCAGGAGTTATCGAATACACTTGTTTTGGTTATCAGCCCTTTAGCAGTTGCGGCAAGTTCCGGCTTGCCGGGAGCATTATATTCTATCTTATATAGCTCCTCAGGGAAACCAAACATATCATATATTGTTTTTTGATTCCTCTCATTCATAATCCTTGTGCCCTTGGTAAACCAATGTGCCGAAATTGAAATGATTGCCTCAGGCTTGGGTATCTTTTCGGCCATTTTCCTCCAGCCTCTCGTGTATTGGTTATCTTCAATTGCATTCATAGGTGAACCATGCCCTACAAATATAACCGGCATTTTTGACATATGGTCATCTCCTGTTCCTGTTATCTGAATTAACAGCCCCTTATACGCCTAGGTTTACCTCAAACCCCGCTGACTATAACTGAAAACTCTAAAAAATATATAAATCAATCATCACAAGCTAACTAATAATCAGTCCATCTTCCCGCCATTGACAGCTAAAATACTATCAAGCTTTAGAATTTACAGGAAGTCCTTAGTATTTGTCTTGATGCCCATATTATTCAGCGTAATGCATTTACAGCAGCTTTCTCTTCGGTATCACACATTGGAGACACTGCCAGAGTTTTTCCAGGCGTGAGAAAGCCCATCAAATATATTAATAAATTCACCTTCAACGCTGGTAAATTCTCTTTGTGAGAAATCGTGGTCCATATGCTTTTCAGGCGGAATATCAAATAACGGAACATCCATCAACTCGATGAATTCAAAATACAATAGTGCATCGTCAATAGCCTTAATCTGGCGCCTTTCTTCCTCCGTCAGGTCACCCAGCCCGAATTTTTGATAAATCAAGCTTTGCAGCTTTTCTTCAATAATGGAGTATTCCGACAACTGGAGCTTTACGGGCCTTGTCAAATCAGAAATATAGCTCTCGCTGGCATCATGAAGCAGGCAGCCTAACTGTACCCTTTCAGAACAACCACGTTTTACCGCTTCCTTATAGCAACTAATTGCATGCTGAGCCACAGAGAAAAAATGCTTGAAATGACCGTTGGCTCTGGTCATCAATGATAAGGAATGCGCTATATCTTCAATTCTGATATCCTCCAATACCGGCTGTAATGGATAAAATTTTGTTTTAGTGTAGGTTAATATATAAGACATATGTGTAACTCCTTCTCAGTAAGAAATGTGCTCCTTATATTTATAGAAAGCCCATTAAGAATTCATTACTAAGATTATACCATGTTATGCTCTACCATGGTATATCATGGTATGGTTCTGCAGTACCACGATTCTCTCAATAAACATATAAACCATGAGGGTATTAAGAATTTTATAAAGTTTACATGGGCGATGGCATTAGCCTACCGCCCTTGTACCTGAAATAGAAGACATGATCTTTAATTTACATTTATTATACTTTCAAGTTTATGGGTTCAACAGCTCTACGCTGATCTCCCCATTTTTGTTGTGCAGCACGGCAAAATCACTTTGGTGGGTATTGCCGAAAATGTCGATAATCTCATACTGATAGTAGTAGTCTCCGTCAAAGAGAGTAGCTTCCTCCGCGACGACGGGACCATTAACTGTAAAGCCGCCGCCCACGAAGGAGGCATCCTCGCCAGTACCCATTTTAGCGGCATCAAATACAAACTCCACCAGGTCGCCGTCTTTGAGCTTTTTCACCTCGCGGCTTGCCATACCTGTTTCGCTGTCAATACCATCCCATGTGCCAATTACCTCATACTCACCGCTGTCCCGGTGATAGAGCATCCGTAAATTTGTCGCGTTGCCGTTTACCTGTACGGGTACGGTGTAGAGAATATAGTCGTCAGTGAAGTTAAGCGCCAGCATCATACATAGGTTGCCATTGATAGTCGTCCAGACATTGCGGTAGTTGTCCCAAAAACGGGTGCCCATGTCGTCCTGATTTACATCAAAGTCACTCCCGAGATACCAGAGGGAATCGCTCTCCTCATCGTGATAGTAAAGCTGAAAGGCAACAGTGCTGATGATTTCCGCGCCACTTTGCATGGTAAGTAGAATAGAGCCTTCCTCGGTGAGCTCGATGTAGGATTTTACTTCATAGTTATCCCTGTTCAAGGTTTCAGCCGATGCCACAGTGTCCACGGTAATTAGTTCACCGGTGGCCGAATTGGCCTGGGTAGGATATATTGGTTGATTAATGGTTACACCGGCAGGTACAGTCCAATCAAAAAGACCCTCCAAAAAGCGCAGATACTCACCGCTGGTAGCTGCAAGCTCGGCATAGAGATTCATTTCCTCCGGAGTCATGGCAAGAGGCATATAGATTGACAGACCGTTACCCTTTTGCCTTGCCTCACCCGCCACAGAATGGGGGACTGCCGCTTTCAGTGCATTCATAAGCTCATCAGAGGTTTCCTTTAGAACTCCCTCGGCATTCCGGGTCAGGTCGCCCAGATCCACCATGTTTGTGTAGCCTTCAGTGTCGTTGTTGCCTCCATAGTTCTCGGCCTTCATAATGGCCTGGGTGAGCGGGCGGAGCATATCGGTTTCAGCGGTATAGCCCTTCATTTCAGCAGCCATGTTGTTGAAGGCTGCCACCAGTGCCGGTATTTTAGAAAGGTCGGTCACTGCCAGTG
>JAEZIV010000065.1 GCA_023436515.1 Bacillota bacterium | reverse complement strand
TTCAAAATCGCTCAATACCTTCCTAAGGATCAGAAGTGGGGTTATTTCAGCAAGGCCATTGATTCCAACGAATATATGGTCATCTTTGGCACCTCTGAGTATTCCAAATGGAAAATCGTTAACGTCCTGCCATATAAATCAATACTAAAGGACGTGGACTACCTGAAGACGTTGTTTATCTTTATTTCTCTGTCCCTTTTCGTGGTAACCATTGTAATCTCCTACCGGTTTTCGGAGAGGATCACAAATCCATTGGTGCAACTGTCGCGAGGTATGGAAAATATAAAAAATGGCGAATTCCAATTCACCATTCCTTCCACCTCCGATGATGAAATCGGCGCTCTTGTCCAGGATTTTAACAGCATGACCAACCAGATCGATTACCTGATTAAAAAGAACGAGACTATCGAACTGCTTCGGAAGGAAACCGAACTTCAGGCGCTGCAGCATCAGATCAACCCACATTTCCTGTACAACACCCTTGAGATCGTGATAGGGCTTTCCAGTGAAAATGAGAGTAGAAAGGTCATAGCCATCTGCAAGAATCTGGGCAGTATGTTCCGGTACAATTTGAACAGCCAGAGGGTGGTATCCATACGGGAGGAGCTGAATCACATCCGTAGTTATACCCAAATCCTGGAGTATCGATTTGAAGATAAGTTCAGGGTAGAGTATTCAATCAATCCCGATGTGTATGAATACAAGACCGTTAAATTTATCCTGCAACCCTTTGTGGAAAACGCCATAAGTCACGGGTTTAAAAACACTACCAGAGATGGATTGTTATTACTTAATGTGGATTGGAATAATGAGCAAATCCGCTTTACTATTTCAGACAACGGAGCAGGAATCTCAGCAGAGAAACTGGATGACATTCACTCTACCTTGCTACATTATGGTGAGAATTCCATTGAGAAGTCTGATATACCACAGCATCTGGGCATCATCAATGTATTTATGCGGTTGAAGCTCCTGTTCCAGAACCGTTTAGGCTTCTCCATCGAGAGTGTACCGGGCAGGGGAACAACAGTAATAATTGAGATACCGCCAATCACATAGGAGTTTACCTTTGCTGCTTATACTAATTTTCCGGTGAAGCCGGACAGACGGAAGTAATAGGAACGTTGGGGCCAGAAGGCTGATAGAATAGGAGTGGGTGAAAATGTACCGCGTAATGATTGTTGAAGATGAAAAATATGTAAGGAAAAGTATCATAAATCAAATAGAATGGAAACAGAGAGGACTTACCCTGGCTGGAGAGGCCGATAACGGTGAGGATGCTCTGGCTCTAATCGGCCTGGTGAAACCTAATATTATCCTGGTCGATATTAAAATGCCTATCATGAATGGGATTGAACTGATAAGGAAGGTGAAAAAGGTCTATCCGGACATATATTTCATAGTTCTCAGTGGATATGACGATTTTGAATACACTAAGGAGGCTATCAAGCTAGGGATTACCAATTACATCAAAAAGCCCATCGACGAAATTGAACTTAATGAGACATTGTGCCTGATCGTCAACCTGATACGGCATCAAAAGGAGAATGAGGAGCAAATCAGGGATATTTCCAGACAGATCAAAAAGAGTAAGGCTATTGTAAATGAAAAATACCTGAACAATCTTCTATATGGACAATACAACCTTTTTTCTGAAGAAGGGGTGGAATTCACATACGGGAAATTCAGTCTTATGTTGGTCTATGTCAGTCAAGCATCCAGCAATAGTAATCTGCCGGAGCAGTTGGTTGAAACCATTCAGAAGGGCATCTCTGACATTCTAAATGTAAGGCCAGATTATCTGCTCGATGCGTATGTCTTTTCAAACCCACTTTGTCCGAAGGAAGTCCGAATTTTGTTAAATGGAGATGCGCTTTCCGGACAATCTGACGGCATAGCCGGCAAATTGCATACCTTGCTTCAAAAAGAACTCAGTCTTATGAAAACGCAGAGTATTTCTATATCCGTAAGTACTATTTGTGACCGGATCCAGGCCATTCCGCAAATATACCAGCAGTGTGTAGACCAGCTTAAGAGGAAGATACTGCCGGGGAAGCCGCCTGTACTTTACGGAGAGAATGCGGTTGTGAATGATTTCGTTTTTTCAGAGCTTGTATACCACTCCGTCAATTTGCTGAAAGGCTTTATAGAAAAAAGGGACTTACATAATATCAACAGGACCCTGGAAAAAATATTTGACGACAGAAATAAAAAGAAATTTACTGTTGCTTTACTGGAGAGCATTGTATTGGAAATCCACAATGAGGTCAAACGGGCTGTCGTGAAGCTCGATATGCGCATTCCAGGGTTCTCCGTCAACGACTTATTTCAGCCGGACTACCTGCTGAAATTTAATGATCTGACTGAACTGAAGCAGGATATTACTTTACTGTTGAGTCAGTTCCTCGGGCTGTCTCATATGGAAGAGGGTACGTTGATCGACCGGATTCGGCAGTATATGTTGGAGCACTATGCAGAAAACCTGTCATTGTCGAAAATAGCCCAGGAGCATTATCTGAACCCCAGCTACCTTTCGCAGCTATTTAAGAGCAAGACTGGTAAAAACATCTCACGGTTTCTGGAGGATATACGGGTGGAAAAGGCCAAAGAGCTACTGTCGAGTCTCACAGTCTCAGTAGTAGATGTCGCATTTCTGGTGGGATACAACGATGCTAGGTATTTCAGCAAGGTTTTCAAGAAGAATACGGGTATACAGCCGTCGGTCTACCAGGAAAGGAACAATCCGGATTTTGTCCGGAAACAGACGGAGCATTAATTCGGGTTCCAGCCCGATTGTCTGTTAATCTTTTAATAAAAAAAATATATTAAAATTTTCCCACTGACAGCCCGTTAATTGGCATTTGTAAAATTTTTCTACTTACATGCTTTATGTAAATTATGCTATAATAATATTTAAACGTGTAGTACTGACGAACGTAAGTCCTTTTGTCAACGCTGCATGTTTTTTGTTTTAACAGTTGGTCCGGAGAATATGGACAAGACCTAGGAGGCGACTTATAAAATGTACAAGGTTGGAGATTTAGTTATTTATGGTAGTTCAGGTGTATGCAGAATCGTAGACATTACTGCACGTATCTCTAAGGGAGTGGAACAGGAGCAGCTTTACTACGAAATGTCACCGTTGTATCAGAATTGTACTATTTTTACGCCCGTCAATAACACCAAAGTTTTTATGAGGCCAATCATCTCTGAGCTTGAAGCAGAAAGGCTTATCAGCATGATACCGAAAATTCGTGCTGAGGCATACCACAACAGTGTTACTAGCCAACTTACAGAGCACTACAAGGAATCGCTGAAAACACACGATTGCTTTGACCTTCTTAAACTATGTATGTCCATCTATTCAAAAAAGCAGGACCTGGAGCAATTAAACAGGAAGGTTGGGTCTGTTGATGAAAAATTCATGAAGCTTGCTGAAGAGCTCTTGTTTGGTGAACTTGCTGCTGCGCTTAATATCAAAAAGGAACAGGTGCCGGCTTACATTTCTGAGAGAATAGCACAGGAAAGGGAGTGAGCCTCCAATTGGCATAGTGAACAGGTAAGGTGCCAATTTTTTTTCCTTGGAAAAAGAGGATATGCTTAAGGTGTCAAAGTTTATGCCCCATAGAAGGTACCAAATTAGCATGTTCTGCCGGGGGAAAACATGCTATTAATTTTCACTGCCGAACAGAAGAGGTTATAGTTATATGAATTCACAGAAAAAGCTGGAAAGGGAGTTCTACAATAGAGATTCATTAGTTGTTGCAAAAGAGCTGCTGGGGAAAGTCCTTGTACATGAAGTAGACAGACAAAAAATTTCTGCTAAAATTGTTGAAACCGAAGCCTATATGGGCATTATTGATAAAGCTGCCCATTCATACGGAGGTAGAAGAACACAAAGAGTAGAAGTTATGTATGGTGGTCCCGGATATTCATATGTCTATTTTATATACGGAATGTACTATTGCTTTAACATAGTTACTCAGGAAGCGGGAATCCCTCAGGCGGTTTTAATCAGAGGGGTGGAACCCGTTGACGGAATTGATTTGATAGCTAAAAACAGATTTAGAAAGCCCTATGATCAGTTGACTAAAGCCCAGAAAAAGAATTTAACAAATGGGCCCGGTAAGCTATGCAGCGGGCTGGCTATTGATAAAGGCTTTAATGGGGAGGACCTGTGTGGGAGCAAAATATACGTGGAAGAAGCCAAAGGGGGAGAATCCGACAAGATTAGTATTGTATCAGCTAAACGAGTAGGGATAGATTATGCAGAAGAGGCAAAGGATTATCTTTGGAGGTTTTATATTGAGGGTAACAGCCATGTGTCAGTTAAGTAGGTGCCCATATTGAGTGTTAAGACATTATCTACTGAATATTTTACTTAAGCAATGAAAAGTTATAAATGAAATATTTACGGCTGAGAAATTCTCTGCGTTATTTTAAAATTCCACTTAATAAGATTTTGTAGTGAAGCAAAAATTGCTCTTTTAAACCTA
>JAEZIV010000060.1 GCA_023436515.1 Bacillota bacterium | reverse complement strand
ACTACATCCTCTAATGTATATCTGCCAAGAAGTCTTTCGGATAATGGTTCTATTACTTCTGTGCCGTCCTTGACATCAGTAATTTCAATACCCTTATCTGTACCGCAATCAAGCTCCCTCACTATTACATCTTGGGATACGTCAACAAGACGTCTTGTAAGATATCCTGAGTCGGCTGTTCTAAGAGCGGTATCAGCCAAACCTTTTCTTGCTCCGTGAGTTGAAATGAAGAATTCCAAAACATTCAGTCCTTCACGGAAGTTTGACTTGATTGGTATTTCGATGGTCTTACCTGAGGTATCGGCCATCAAACCTCTCATACCGGCCAGCTGCTTAATCTGGTTGATATTACCTCTCGCTCCTGACTGGGACATCATGTAAACAGGATTGAAGCGGTCAAGGTTGTCTATAAGAGCTTTTGTGATACTTTCACCGGTCTCTGTCCAAGCACTGATAACTGAATTATAACGCTCTTCGTTGGAGATAAGACCTCTCTTATATTGCCTTACTATATTATCAATAGTATTTTCTGTTTCAGCTAGATACTGCTTCTTTATTTCAGGAATAACCATATCAGATACACTAATGGTTATTGCTCCTTTTGTTGAATATTTAAAGCCCAGTGACTTGATCTTGTCAAGTATAACAGCTGTTTTAGTAGTTCCATGAACTCTGATACACTTGTCAATAATCTTTCCAAGCTCTTTTTTACCAACCAGGAAGTTAACCTCCAGGTCAAAGAGCTTGTCAGGGTCACTTCTGTCAACAAATCCAAGATCCTGTGGAATGGCTTCATTGAATATGAGTCTGCCGGGAGTACATGAGATTAGGCTCTTTCTCTTAACTCCGTCAATAACCTTTTCAATACGAACCTTGATTTGCGCATGTAATCCCAGAACACCTTCCTGGTATGCCATAAGCACTTCATCCATGCTTGCGAAAACTTTACCGTCTCCGGGTTCATTGGGTTTTTCTATTGTCAGATAGTAGCTACCCAAAACCATATCCTGAGTAGGAACTGTTATAGGCTTACCATCCTTTGGTGCCAGCAGGTTGTTCGCCGACAGCATAAGGAATCTTGCTTCTGATTGTGCCTCTGCTGACAATGGTACGTGAACAGCCATCTGGTCACCGTCGAAGTCAGCGTTGTATGCCGATCAAACTAATGGATGCAGCTTCAATGCTCTACCTTCAACAAGCACAGGTTCAAAGGCCTGAATACCAAGTCTATGAAGTGTCGGTGCACGGTTAAGTAATACTGGATGCTCCTTGATTACTTCCTCCAGTACGTCCCAAACCTCATTTCTGACTCTTTCAACCATTCTCTTTGCACTCTTAATATTGTGTGCAAGACCGTCATTAACAAGCTTCTTCATTACAAAAGGCTTGAAGAGCTCAAGGGCCATTTCCTTAGGAAGACCACACTGGAATATCTTAAGGTCAGGTCCTACAACTATAACCGAACGTCCTGAGTAGTCAACACGCTTACCCAGCAAGTTCTGACGGAAACGTCCCTGCTTACCCTTAAGCATATCTGACAAGGACTTGAGTGGTCTGTTACCGGGACCGGTTACAGGACGTCCTCTTCTTCCGTTATCTATCAGAGCATCAACAGCTTCCTGAAGCATACGCTTCTCATTTCTGACAATTATATCAGGAGCTCCTAAATCAAGAAGCCTCTTTAATCTGTTATTTCTGTTTATTACTCTTCTGTAAAGATCATTCAAATCGGAGGTAGCAAATCTTCCCCCGTCCAGCTGAACCATAGGTCTCAATTCAGGAGGAATAACTGGTACTACGTCCAGAACCATCCATTCAGGACGATTTCCTGAGAGTCTGAAGGCCTCTACCACCTCTAATCTCTTTACAGCTCTGATCCTCTTTTGACCTGTTGAATCCACCAGGTCATTTCTAAGCTCCTTTGAAAGGCTATCCAGGTCAATTTCCATCAAAAGCTCTTTTACAGCCTCGGCACCCATTGCTGCCTTAAAGCTGAGTCCGAATTTCTCAACGCTATCCCTGTATTCCTTTTCGGTAAGCACCTGCTTCTTGGACAATGGTGTTTGTCCTGGGTCTATGACAACATATGAAGCAAAATATAGTATCTTTTCAAGAGATCTGGGTGACATATCCAGAATTAGTCCCATTCTGCTGGGGATACCCTTGAAGTACCAAATATGTGATACAGGAGCAGCAAGCTCAATGTGTCCCATTCTCTCTCTTCTTACCTTCGAACGGGTTACTTCAACTCCACATCTGTCACATACAATTCCCTTGTATCTGATTCTTTTATATTTACCGCAATGACACTCCCAATCCTTTTGAGGTCCGAATATTCTCTCACAGAATAAACCGTCTCTCTCAGGCTTTAAAGTTCTATAATTTATTGTTTCAGGCTTTTTTACTTCACCTTTTGACCATTCTCTGACCTTTTCCGGAGAAGCCAATCCTATTTTAATAGAATCAAAATTATTCAGTTCAAACATGCAGCTTACCTCCCTTCCTTAAAAATCCTCATCGCCAAAGTCATCACTGAGATCATCGTCATCTGCAAACAATTCTTCAGTCAGCTCTTCTTCAAGATTGTCCCCTGTGCTTATACTTCCGATATCCAGATCGTCAATATCAAGCTCATCTTCGAGAACGTCATCTCTCAAATCGTCATCAAAATCATTTGTTATGATTACTTCATCTTCTCTTCCTTCAATGTTTACATTCAGCTCTTCAAGATCGTCTTCCACAGACTCTTTTATAGCTATTTCTCCCTGTTCTTCAGAGTATACCTTTACATCAAGGGCAAGGCTCTGAAGTTCCTTGATAAGAACTTTGAAGGATTCAGGGATCCCAGGCTCAGGGATGTTTTCACCCTTAACAATTGACTCGTAGGTTTTAACTCTACCCACAACGTCATCTGACTTAACAGTAAGGATTTCCTGGAGAGTATATGCAGCACCGTAAGCTTCCAATGCCCAAACTTCCATCTCTCCGAATCTCTGTCCGCCGAACTGTGCTTTAC
>JAEZIV010000148.1 GCA_023436515.1 Bacillota bacterium | reverse complement strand
TATATGAAAGTATGTTAATTCTTATTGAAGCGCCGTGTACCGAACGGTATGCACGGCGCTGTGAGAGGTCGGTAGCTGAAATAATCGGCTACCTCCTACTCGATTTTGAGGCAGTATTTCTGTATAATAACTCTATTTATCCTTGAGGGCTTTGGTCTTGAGTGAATAACTCAAGGCTTTCTTTTATTTTTATGAAAGGACACTAGTGAATCACTAAGATTTATATGTGGTCAAGACTTTGCCCTCAAGCAGAAATGCTCGAGGGTTTGTTTTATTTTAAGGCAGTATTATATATACATAACAATTTTACATAGACGTGAGACCAGCTCCATACTTAAAATTTATCAAAATATTATAATTTTGGCTTAATTGACTAAAAATTTACATTATGCTAATATTTTATTATTAAAGTTTGGAGGAAAATTGATGAAAAAACTTATATCATGTCTTTTAATGCTAGCATTGATGTTAGCAATAGTTGCATCCCCTGTGGTTGCTGCTGAAGCCAAAGGAAATGGTAGCTTTGCCTCACCTGTGTCAATGAATCAAAAACACACTTGGACAGAGGTAAAGGATTATCTTGGGGACACAATATCTGTTGACTATTCATTAACAGTCAAAAAAGTAAGTAAAATTTCAGTCAGCGAATTAAATAAGCTTGGATTTAAAGAAGCTAAAAGTAGTAGTAAGTATGAAATAGAGTATGCTCTTATTGACTTGGCCCTGGAAATAAAGAACGCCACTATAAAAAAGGTGAAGGGTAAGGGTACAATAAGTCTTAGTTCTTATGCACCAAGTATATGGGGTATAAAAACTAAAGACGGAATATCAAGTTTAATGGGTATCCAAACTACAGGATTTGACGGCAGCCTTGGTAGAGTAATAACAAATAATGCAAAATCTAAAAAGGTTACTCCTGGCATCAAGGAGTCTTTAAAAGCCGATGGAAAAATACTTGTTATTTTACTTAAGGGTAAGACTAACTACCTGGGCTTACGTAATTATGGAATTAAGGACTATAACAAATCCTTCATTTACTTTAACCTGACAGGGTCTAGTGCTAATACTTCTAATAATAACACTAATAATAACGGGAATACCGGAAATGATAAGCCCGCTAATAATACTGAAACTCCATCGGCAAGCGGAAATGGGTCCTTTAGTTCACCAATACCATTGAATAAGACTCATAGCTGGACCGAAACGAGGGAGTCCCTTGGTGACACAATATCAGCCACATATTCCTTAACAGTAAAGAATGTAAAAATAATTACTATAGACGAGCTGAATGCTCTTGGTCTTAAAGCAGGAAAAAGCGACGGAAAGTACGAGTATGAGTATGCTCTTATTGATGTAGCTTACGAAATAAAGGATGCTACAATAACAAAGGTAAAGGGCGAGGGCTCAATGTACCTCAGTTCCTACAGTCCATATTTATGGGGATTAAGAACGAAGGACGATATTAAGGGACTTATGAGTATAACCGACTATGGCTTTGAGGGCAGCATTTCCAGAGCCAAATCAGATGTTACAAAGGGTAAGAAGGTGACACCTGGTGTGAAGGAGTCTTACAAAGTCGAGGGGCAGATAGTCATGGTCTTGCTAAAAGGGAAAACAAATTATTTGGTAGCTCGCAATCAGGGTGTTAAAGATTATGATAGCAGTTTCATTTATTTCAAATTAGACTAATGTTCATATAAATATGATATAGAACTACTATTTAGAAAAATGGTGCCTTTGATTAATAAATCTCAGGCATCATTTTTTTAGGATATATTAAGGCTGTTATAGTTTTTACCTGAAGCCGCTACATGCAGTCACAAAGTAGTTTTACTTTAGTGGAGATATAAACTGGGCTGCAGATAACTCAGTATAAGCCTTTAGTACCTGCTGGGGCTCTTCCCCTTAAGCTTCTTAAAAACATTACTAAAGTAAAAGGGGTCCTTGTAACCCACACGATAACAAACCTCAGAAACATTCATACCTGTTTCTCTAAGCAGGCGTGCGGCTTCATTCATTCTTATATTTGTGTGATACTCATGTATACTCATGCCAGTTTGGTGCTTGAACAGACTGCACAGATATTTATAGCTCAACCTCATGTGGTCTGATAGATCTTTTGTAGACAGGTCTGATGAGGCATTTGCTTCAAGATACAGTATTACTCTTTGAGTAATAGTATCAGCCTTTGTTTGGGAACTCAGCTCCCCATATTGTTCAAAGAAGCCCAGTAGAAAGTCCATAAATGCAGAACTCAGATAAGTTGCTCTGAGGCTGTGAGAGGAATTGTATAAGTTAAGTAAATTTCTTAAATGCTTTTCGGTGCTGGGATAATTTTTTACAGTTGCACTTTTTGGTAAAGCTATGTAGTATTTATAATCCTCAGGGCTGAATTCCTGCTTCTTTATATAGGTAGAAAATCTTTCATAGGGACTGTAGCCCTCCAAGCAGACAGACTGATAAAAATGTATGTAATACCACTGGGTATCAGGGGTGGTTTTCTCGACACCCCAATGGTGAAGCCCGCACTTAAGAAAAAATATATCCCCTGCCTTTATTAAATACCGTATATTCTCTTCCCACACCTCCATTTGACCCTTAACTATATATATCATGACATGATAATCAAGTACTCTATCAGGATGGATGAAGGGTCTGGTTGATACACAGTAATCTATGTTTCTCACAAGGGGAAGCTCATCAAGCTTTATATTTATATTATTCATTTAGGTTCTCCTCTTAAAATCTGAATATTTTACAGGTATTTAGCTAGATTATATATTTTTATTATAGCATGGCTTTATTATAATTAAATAAAAACGGCAAAGGAGTATTGTTTATGCTGCAAAAACTTAAAGACTTCCCATATGAAAAAGTTATATTAAAGGATTCATTATTTTTAGATAAGAGGAAAACCAACCGGAAATATTTAATGAAGCTTAACAGCGAGAAGCTTTTGTTCAGTTATAAGCTCGAAGCCGGCTTACATGCTGACCTGGATGACAATGATAAGATACATGGTGGTTGGGAATCACCCCAGTGTCAATTAAGAGGACATTTTCTTGGGCACTGGCTTTCAGCAGCGGCAATAACCTTTGCAGCTACCGGGGATGGGGAACTAAAAGCAAAGGCTGATGCCATAGTAAGTCAGTTGGCTGTATGCCAGCAGGAAAATGGTGGAGAATGGGCGGGCTCCATCCCTGAAAAGTATTTGGAATGGATTGCAAAGGGAAAACCTATATGGGCGCCTCACTATACCATCCACAAGACCTTTATGGGGCTATTGGATATGTATAAGCTGACAGGAAATCAGGAAGCATTGTCAGTTGCCGAAAACTGGTCCAAATGGTTTCACCGCTGGAGTGGAAAGTTCTCCAGGCACGAGTTTGACAATATTTTGGATGTTGAAACAGGTGGAATGCTGGAAATATGGGCGGACCTATTCTCTATAACAAATAATGCAGAGCATAAGGAATTGATGGATCGATATTACAGAGGCAGACTATTTGATGCATTGCTGGAGGGTAAGGATGTACTTACCAATATGCACGCAAATACTACGATACCTGAAATAATGGGTGCAGCAAGAGCTTATGAGGTTACAGGTGAGCAAAAATGGCTTGATATCTGTATGGCTTATTGGGATAGTGCAGTGACAGAGCGAGGAGAATATTGTACAGGTGGTCAAACCTGCGGTGAAATATGGACCCCTAAGTACAAGCTGTCTGCAAGGTTGGGAGAAAAAAATCAGGAGCATTGCACCGTATATAATATGATGAGACTTGCAGAGTTCCTGCTTCGCATAACCGGTGAGGCCAAGTATGCCGACTATTGGGAGAGAGGCCTTTATAATGGGATTTTGGCGCAAGGATATTGGAAGGGAAGATTCTCCCATGGGCATAAATCAGAGCATCCTGATACCGGTCTGCTGACGTATTTCCTTCCGCTGAGAGCCGGTTCCACAAAGGGCTGGGGTACAGAGACCGAAGACTTTTTCTGCTGTCATGGCAGCCTGGTTCAGGCTAATGCTTCCCACAACAGAGGAATATTTTATCAAAATAATGAAGGCCTAGTTATATGTCAGTACATCACCTCCGAGGTAGGTTTTAAAGTAAAGGATGCAAATGTAACTGTAAAACAGAATATTGATACTCTTGCAGGAAGCTATCATGATTCCAGCACCTCACCGGGACTTCAGGCCGTTACAGAGGTAACGTCAAAGTATCAGGACAGACCGGATAAAATGGCTATTCGGTACAAGGTAACTACAGAAAAGCCTGCCGAGTTTGCAATAAGTATCAGAATTCCCTGGTGGATAAAAGCTGCCGGAACCGTTATGGTTAATGGAGAAAAGCAAAATATTGAGATGCACCCATCCACCTTTATAACACTTAAAAGGGAATGGCATAATGACGAAATATATGTAGAATTCCCGAGAGGCTTAAGTACCTGGTCATTACCTGACAGGGAAGATATTGTTGCTTTCCTAGATGGACCTGTTGTTTTGGCGGGATTATGTGAGGAGGAAAGAATACTCTATGGTGATAAGGATGACCCGGGAAGTATTCTTATTCCAGACAACGAAAGGCAATGGTCGGAATGGATGGTAGGGTACCGGACCTATAATCAGGAAAGAGGGGTAAGGTTTATTCCATTGAATACGGTAGGATACTAGACCTATACTGTATATTTCCAGGTTAAGGAAAAGTAGTTTTGCAATCCTTTTCTATATATTTAACTTACGGAACAATTTAAGTAAATTTATTGTATGCTTCCCAGTCTGTCAGGTGGGAAGCATATATTTTTCCAGTTCTTTATAATAAAGCATTTACAAAGCATTTTATAAGTATTAAAATGGATGCAGTATTTTATCTTTATTATATAGGAACATATATTGTAGAAAAATAACAATAATGAGGTAGCATAGATGGATAAACAGACAATGATCGACAATATCAATAGAATGAAGAAAGAGCAGAATGCCGTAATAGTTGCTCACAGCTATCAGGTGGATGATGTACAGGAGATCGCTGATATTGTGGGAGATTCATTTGCCTTGAGCCAATATTGCGCGTCTAATTCAGCAGATACTATAGTTTTTTGTGGTGTTCACTTCATGGCGGAAAGCGCAAAAATATTGTCGCCGGAAAAGACAGTATTGCTTCCAGAGATTAATGCCGGCTGCCCCATGGCTGACATGGTAACTGCAGAGGCATTAAGAGAGACCAAGAAGAAGTATCCCGATGCTGCCGTAGTGTGTTATATAAATTCCAGTGCGGAGGTCAAGGC
>JAEZIV010000032.1 GCA_023436515.1 Bacillota bacterium | reverse complement strand
CTTAAGCATATACAGGAAATGCCTTTGGAGCCCCATAAGCTTGTATCATCTCTTCCGTATGGAGTCAATGAGATTATTATGAAAGCAATTCAAAAGGAGCAAAATCTCAGATACCAATCGGCTACAGCAATGATAAGTGACTTGAACAGGGTATTAGTTCAGCCTCAGGGCGGCTTTGTCGGTTTGGATAGCAATAGTGGGCAATCTACTATTCGAATGAAAACTATTAACTCTTCAAGGGGTCCAAATGATGGACGGACTGAAGAGTATTCAAAGAAAAACAGTGAAGTGAAAAAAGAGAAAAAGAAGAACAATGTTGCATATTGGTTGGCAGGCATTACAAGCGTAATAGTAATTGCGTTTGCCGTAATTATGGCAATAAGTTTATTTATGAAGGATGATACACCAACCTATCAGTTGGAGAACTATGTGGGTAGAGAATTTGAAGCTGTTAAAGCAGAGCTTGAGGATAAGGGCTTTAAAATTACTCCTAACTGGCAGGTAAGTGAAACTGTTGGTAAAGGTATAATCATTGACCAGAGTATTCCTCCGGGAACCGACTATAAGAGCGGCAATTTTACATCTCTTGAACTAACAGTCAGCAGCGGCAAGAAAACTTCAGTGGTGCCTGATGTCAAGGAGAGGGAGTACCGGGAAGCTCAAAGTGAGATGGAGTCAAATAATCTTACCTCCAAAATAGAAAAAGAGTTTAACGACGAAATTCCTGCGGATCATGTTATAAGAACCGAGCCAGCAGCCGGACAGGAAGTTGCTGAGGGAACGGAAGTAGTTATATATGTAAGTAAGGGGAAGGAAACAAAGAGAGTTAAAGTCCCCAACCTTGTTGGTAAAACTGAGCTCGATGCTCAAAAGCTGCTTTCAGAAAGTAAACTGCAGCTTGGGAATATTCTACCGGCAGGAGTAACAAAGGGAGTTGTAAACAGACAATTGCCAGAGGCTTATACAGAAGTAGAGGAGGGCGAATCAGTAACCATATTCTTAACACCTGAACAGGCTCCCGCTACTGATACTGCCCAGCAGCCGGCACCGTCTACAGATACGTCCGGGGAGGGGTCTGAAACTACACCGCCCGATCCGGATAAGCCCGGAACAGAGGTAGAAAATCCGAACAACAACAGCAATGGTGAGACTGGAAATAATGGAGAATAGGAGGTAGCTTATTGCCAACGGGTATAATACTAAAAGGAATTGGTGGTTTTTACTACGTAAAAGATGAAAATAGCGGGGATGTTTATGAATGTAAGCCAAGAGGTGTGTTCAGAAAAGATTCTATTACACCACTACCTGGTGATAGAGTGGGGTTCACTGTACTGGATGAAACAGAGAAATTAGGTAACATTGATGAGATTCATAAACGTATATCAGAATTAGTGCGGCCTGCTATTGCAAACATAGATCAACTAATAATTGTTGTAGCAGTTAAGGCACCAAATCCTGACTTTATGCTGTTGGACAAGTTACTGATAACCGCAGAAATGAAGCAATTAAATGCTCTTATCTGCATAAATAAGGTGGATTTAGAGGATGGTAATGCCAAGTTGATCCGTGAGGCTTACCAGCTTGCGGGATATAATTGCATTGAGATCAGTTCAGTTAAGAACATAGGCTATAAGCACTTAAAGAATGAGCTTAAGGGTCATATAAGTGTTTTTGCAGGTCAGTCGGGGGTTGGGAAATCAACGATCTTAAATCATATAATGGAAGCCTGGGTTATGGAAACCGGCACAGTCAGTGACAGGATCGAACGCGGGAAGCATACAACCCGTCATGCAGAAATAATGGAGCTTAAATATGGAGGTTATGTAGCGGACACTCCGGGATTTAGCTCCTATGAACTAACCGATGTTCAGTTTGGCGAGCTTCAGAATTATTATCCAGAGTTCAGGAAATATCTGAATACCTGCAGGTTTACCTCCTGCAGTCATATCACTGAACCGGACTGTCCCATCCGTGAAGCGCTGGAACGGGGTGAGATTGACAATGGCCGTTTTCAGAGATATATACAGATATATAAGGCTTTGAAGGAAGTACCGCAATACAAAGCAAAGAAGAACGAATCCAGGAGAGTGATTAAATAATGATAAAGATTGCGCCTTCAATTTTGGCCTCGGATTTCTCAAAGCTTGGAGCTGAGATTAAGAGAGCGGATGAAAATGGTGCTGACATAATACACATAGATGTTATGGACGGTCATTTTGTTCCAAATATAACAATTGGACCAGATGTTGTTAAGTATCTGAGGAATACTACAGATAAACCCTTTGATGTTCACCTCATGATATCCGAACCTGATAAGTATATAGAAAAGTTTGCCGCTGCCGGTGCTGATATGATAACTGTTCATGCAGAAGCAAGCTTGCATTTGAACAGGACCCTTCAACTGATTAAAAGCTTCGGCAAAAAGGCGGGAGTTGCTCTTAATCCGGCTACATCGTTAAACGTACTGGAATATGTGTTGCGGGATCTGGATATGGTATTAATTATGACTGTAAATCCCGGCTTTGGAGGACAGTCCTATATTCCGGCCTCCACAGACAAAATTATGGATTTAAAGAAAATGATTGACAAGAGCTCTCTTAATATCGATATAGAGGTTGACGGCGGAATAGACAATAATACTATCGGTATTGTAACAAAGGCTGGAGCCAATGTTATAGTGGCTGGTTCGGCTGTGTTTGGAAAGCCTGATTTGGGTGAGGCTATAAAGCAATTAAGGTTAAATGCATTCAGACGAGATATGATTTAGTATCAGCATATTTTTTTTCTACTTATTATTTGAAGTCAATTGAGGGTAAAATGAAAGCTGTAATAGTATGCAATGGCTCAATCCGGGATTACGAGGTTATACAAACACTTTTTGAGGATGCGCAATTCATTATTTCTGTTGATGGGGGCGCCGGACATCTTAGAAGACTGGGAATAATTCCGGACATTCTATTGGGGGATTTTGATTCGGCTGATAAGGAGGATATTAATTACTTCTTAGAACAGGGAGTCCCGACAGACTGTTTTCCGGCTGAGAAGGATATGACAGATTCCGAATTAGCAATTGAGAGCGCTCTTGAAAAAGGAGCAGAGGAAATTGTTTTAGTTGGTGCAGTGGGAACTCGTTTCGATCATTCCATGTCTAATATTTTTCTTCTTAAAAAGCTTATGGATAAGCAGGTCAGGGCTTGCATAGCAGACGAGTACAATAGGATTTATATGTATGATAAGGCCTTTGAGCTGGATAAGCTAGAAGGATACAAGCTATCCCTTATCCCAGTATCGGAAAGAGTAACGGGAGTATCAACAAGGGGGCTTAAGTATCCTCTTGTTAATGCCACTATGACCCTTGGAACCTCATGGGGAGTCAGCAATGAATTTGTTGAGGAAAGAGCTGGCGTAGCCATTGGAGAGGGTATACTTTTAGTATGTCTCTCAAGGGATTAGCAGTGAAATGATAGGCACTAAAGAACTATAATAGATGGCATAGGATTTTGGACAGAGTCACATTTTGACGTGAAAAGGTAATTTGGTACAAGGGTTTTATGTACAAGATTATTTTATGATTGGGAAGGTTACAGGCATGGGCAACATAGTTTATGACACAACTATTTTTACAGTGAAACCAAAAAGTACCGACAGGCACCAAAGGGAAATGGCCACTTATGAGCTGCTGGAAAAGCTGGGAATAGAATATCTCCGACTCGATCACAGGTAAACTGCTTCAATAGAGGATTGCTTGGAGGTTGAGACTCTGTTGGAGATAGAGATATGTAAGAATCTTTTTTTATGTGACTCTTCAAAAAGGAATTTTTATCTACTTGTTATGCCCGGGAATAAAAAGTTCGATACAAAGGCTGTGGCAAAGCAAATAGGGTCCTCCAGACTTTCCTTCGCAGGTCCTGAATACATGGAAAAATACCTCAACATAACACCTGGCTCGGTCAGTATTATGGGACTTATGAACGATAGGGACAAGAAGGTGGGTCTTTTGATAGATAAAGACATTACTGATATGGAGTACTTTGGCTGCCACCCCTGTGTAAATACCAGCAGTCTCAAAATCAGAACGGCAGATATTCTCACCAAGTTTCTGACTTATACCGGACATTCACCTGTGTTAGTGGAGCTTTAACCTATATATAAAAGATACTTGCTTAACTGTAAGTATCTTTTTTTGTATCTACCTACATTTCATGCCAAAAAAACGCTGTTTATCCACAGAAATACAGTGATCTTAAAAACAAGTAATTAAATTCAAAAAGGCTCCTCGCCGCAGTGTTATCTTTGGATATGGGAGCCTAATTTGGCTGTAGATTATAGCAATAAATTTACAACGATACACATATCATTCAGCGGTTGAAACCCCATCACCCGAAATTGTCGCTTTGCTCAACGCAAATGCACCTTCAACAACATTTCCAGCTTCAATATCAATATTCCCTGTGAAATTGACTGCCACAATATCGCCAACATCTATCTTGCCGTAATTGATACAGCGGCTGATACGCAGATCATTGGTAGGGATTTTGAAAATCATACCATCCTTCTCATTGGCACACAAGATGGAATCATCCACCAGAATGTAGCTTTCCGTGATTTCGGTAACGGTACCAGCAACGGAATAAGTGTACGGCTCTGATTTGGATTCTACTCCGTTCTTTGTCACATAAGAAATGACTTTATTTGCCGTTTCCTCTCCAATCTGGAAAATGTAAGCGTAGTCGAAAATGTTTGTCCAAATAAATCCATCGTCTGTAACATAGAAAACGTTTTTGTAAACACCTAGAGCATCCGATGTAGCAGTAAAACTGATGTAGTTTCTATCGTTGCGATCCCAGCTATCGTCTTCTACAAACGGAGCTGAGGGGCATTGACTCAGGACCTCCCAGACCGGAGTATCGTCAACCAGACTGTAATAGCCCTTTTCTGTGTAACCTTCGTAAACCGAAAACCGATCGAAGTGCAGGTACTGTGCCAGACTATAATTGTCCAATATCTCTCCAAAATTTTTCGGAGGATGGTATTCATCGTGTTTAAAGACATAGAAGCTATCCTCCAACTTTACAGCAACCATTCTATCTTCATCAATTCCGGCAATCCGATATACGTTTGCTTTCATCCGATGCTCCTGTTCTGAATAAGCATCATATCCAACTACATCGTAAGTGCCGATGGCTTTATCTAGAAGCGAAGAATCAACCGATCTACCTCTTGAAACAAATTCTTTTCCATTGAGTGTTAATGTTGTGTACTGTTCGGAAATGGTCATTGTGTCCCACGGCCATACAATAGCTGAATTACCTACTGTGATATTTGAATCCTTTTTGTACTCTCGGGTAATTCCACCAAAAGATACATGCTGCGTATTAGCAGTTTGTAGCATAAATTTACCAGCAAGAAGAATAGCAAAGAAGCAGGCTACCAACGAGCCCCATTTAAGCCATGCAGGTCCGATGCGTTTCTTCTGACGAAGAGCATCCACACTCTCAATCATATCGTTGTCGATTCTGCCGATTGAATCAATAATCTTTTCTCTCATAATTCAAATTCTTCCTTTACGAGGTAGTCTTTAAGCTTTTGCCTGGTTCGGAACAATATAGTCTTAACATTTGCTTCGCTGATGCCGCAATACGCCGCCACCGTTTTTACGGAATCAAAGAAAAAATATCTTCCGATGAAAACCTTTCGCGCATCGTCAGGGAGTGAGCGAACGAAGGTATTGATAGCAACGTCAAGCTGTTTGGCGTTCATTTCCTGCTCTGGAGTATTTCTGTCTGCAAAAATGTCCTCCAGTTCTGACAGTGACAGGGCATATTCCGAAGCACAGCGTTTCTTGCTGTTCCGCTTTCGGAAAATATCAATGGAGATCTGCCGGGTGAGCTTTCCAAGATATGTAGAAAGAATACTCGGTCTGTGTTCCGGCATGGAGTTCCATGCCGCCAGATAAGTATCGTTGACACTCTCGCGACTGTCCTCCAAGTTAAAGAGAACATTATAGGCGATCTTCGAGAGATATGGCTCATACTTCCGAGAAGTCTCCTGAATCGCATCTTTGTTTCTTTGCCAGTATAATTCAACGATTTCCTCATCCTTCATAGGCGCACCTCCTTCCTGTAATATTTGATTTTCTTGCGCTTTCACTATATATCCCGTAAAAAAATTGAGTAGGTTACACTTATTTTATATTAATCAGCAAGCATAATACATAGACCCTCGCCTAAAAACATGCATTTAGCATGTTTTTTTACGGCTAGTGCCCTTTCGGGTTCAAGTCCCCAATAAATTTCTATAAAAAAAAGATACTTGCTTAAATGCAAATATCTTTTTTCTCTTGGTGGAGCATAGGGGACTTGAACCCCTGACCCCCACACTGCCAGTGTGATGCGCTCCCAACTGCGCTAATGCCCCACGAGTTTTCACTTTTTATATATTAACATGATTCAATTTCCAACGCAATATGTTTCTTGTAAATAGCTGCTGATTTATCTCTTCTGACTGAAGGGTTTTCGGCACCAGAACGAAGGCGAATGGCGGGCGACGTCATAAGCCTGCGAAGCAGGCGGAAATCTCCTATGCTCCACCAACAAAAACGTGTAAATTCAAGTATTGCCTAAAAGTTCCTGGGATGTATCCAGTTATTAGCCTGTCTAAAAGTATCGACGAATTCGTCAACATAAATTATAATTTATTCTATCGGCACAAAATAGGTATGGACAACATTCGAAGATTTGTCCTATCGTGACGTTTGATTGCAAAAATCAGGAGGAATTTTAATGGCGTTTATTTCATTTGAAAATGTTTATAAGGAATATAGAACAGGTGACAGTCTTGTGAGGGCACTGAATGATGCAAACTTTTCTGTAGATAAGGGAGAGCTTGCAGTAATACTTGGTTCCTCTGGTGCGGGTAAAACTACAGCACTGAATATTCTTGGAGGTATGGATACCGCAACACGGGGCAGGGTGATATTTGACGGAAATGATATTACTCACTGGAACGAAGCGCAGCTATGTCAATACCGACGCACTGATGTTGGGTTTGTGTTTCAGTTTTACAACCTGGTTCCTAATTTGACGGCACTTGAGAACGTGGAACTGGCAGCACAGATTTGCACTGACAGTTTAGATGCTGCCGAAACCTTGCAGAAGGTTGGCCTTGGCGACCGTATAGCCAATTTCCCTGCTCAACTCTCTGGAGGTGAACAGCAAAGGGTTTCTATTGCACGTGCACTTGCTAAAAGACCAAAACTATTGCTCTGCGATGAGCCTACAGGAGCACTGGATTATGTGACCGGTAAGCAGATTTTACAGCTCCTGCAGGATACCTGCCGCAGAGATGGTATTACCGTAATTATCATCACTCATAATAGCGCCATTGCACCAATGGCAGATAAGGTTATCAGGTTCAAAAGTGGTAAAGTAACGGATATAAAGGTCAATGCTGAACCTATGAGTATTGAAGAGATTGAGTGGTGATGTTATGAAAAAGAGTGCTTTTTATAAAGATATTGGCAGAACACTAAAGAACAATCTGTCCAGATTTATTGCAATCACTGTAATGGCATCCCTTGGTATGGGTGTGTATTCAGGATTTGCAGTAGGGTGTTTGAATGCCTTTAAATCTGCAGATTATTTATATGATAAGCAAAACACTTACGACATTAAAATAGTATCAACCCTTGGGCTTTCTGCCGATGACCTTTTGGACATATCCAGGGTTAAGGGTGTGAGTTCAGTATTTGGCAGTACAAGCATGGAGGTAAAGGCTCAGCAGAGCAATGGGAATATACTTCTTGCAAATTTAAACATTCTGGATACAAAGGGTATGAATGAGCCATATGTACTTAAAGGTACTCTACCCACTCAGCCGGGGCAAATTGCTGTGAATACCAAATTCATAGAGGATACCGGCTTAAGGGTGGGAGATAGTATCACTCTGGCAGAGAGTGATAAGGATAAGGAAAGTTCTACAGAGGGTACGACGGAGATTGATAGTGAGAATAATGGCAAAACTGATTTTGGAATTAACATAGAAAGTAATTCTCCAGCTACATTAACAGTGAAAGCTTATGAGATCACAGCAGAAATTCTCAGTCCTATGAACATAAAAAGCACAAAGGAAGGCATTGCGACTATTGCTTTTTCTTCAAGCAGCAGTGATTACATGATGTATGTAACGGCAGACTGTATCAAAAGCGATATTTATGATGCTATTTATGTGACTATAGAGGGTGCTTCGAAGCTAGACAGCTATTCGCAGGAATATCAGGCTTTGGTGGATAGTATGACCTCTGCAATCAAATCCACCGTACAGGAAAAGCGATTGAAGGCAAGATATGATGAAGTTCTACGAGATACCAACTCTAAAATTGCCGAAGCAGAAGTACTGCTGAATGACAAAATGGCCGAGGCAGAGCAAAAGTTATCTGACGCTCAGAAAAAGATTGACGATGGTTGGGTGAGTGTTAATGATGGCCGTTCGGAGCTGTTAAGAAACGAGACTGAGCTGACACGTGGAGAGAAGGAGCTCTCTGCTGCACAGAAATCCGCCGATGAGAAGTTCAGTGCTGCCCAGAAAGAGATTGATAATGGGTTGCTCGAATTGAACGCTAATGAGGAAAAGTTAAATAACCAGGAGACGGCTATAATAGAGCAGTTTTCGCCCAATGAGCAGAAGCTTGCGGATAGAAAAAATGCACTGGATAAACAAAAATATGAGGCTGATATACAGTTGGCTTCTGTAGTTGCAGCCCTTGGAGAAGAAAAGCAGAATATCTGGAACAGTGAAGCCACTAAGAAAATATGGGCTGATATGGTATCAGACGGTATAAAGGCCGCCCCCTATTTACTGGCAGGCGAACAGGGTGAAACACACTCACAAGAGCAGACTGATGCCTATAATGCAGCAATGGCCAAGCTGCAAACCGATACTCAGGTCTTTGCTGCAAGTTTTACTTCCGGAGGCTCATCCTTGACAGAGGAGCAAATCTCCGCTTTTTCCAACCTTGCTGTTACTCACGGTAGTTTGAAATACAGCAAGACTTTGCTTGAAGAAGGTTCAGAGGCATTGACAGCCCAAAAGGCAAGTGCATTGAAGCAGCTTTCTGATGCCCGTCGGAAAATTGAGGATGGAAAAGTCAAACTTATAAGCGGACAGAAGGAATTGGATGCTAGTAAAGCCGAAGCTAAGGTGCAGTTTGCTCAAAAGCAGGCAGAAATAGATGAAGGTAAGCAAAAGCTTGAGAATGCAAAAAGAAAATTAAATGAGGCTGAGGCTGAACTTGTTAATGGTCAGGCTGAGCTGGATAAGAATAAGGCTGACTACAAGGAGTCTATTACTGATGCAAGGAAGAAGCTGGACGATGCCAGAAACAAGGTTAAGGACAGCAGCATTGCGAAATGGTATGTATGGGATCGGACCGATAATGATAGTATTGCAGGGCTTAAAAGTGATGTAAGCTTCATTCAGGAGGTTACCAGGGCTTTCCCTATTATTTTCTTCCTGGTAGCGGTGCTCATTTGCCTGACTACCATGACCCGAATGGTGGAAGAGAACCGCGGATTAATCGGTACCTATAAGTCACTTGGCTATTCCAATCTCCAGATTAGTATTAAATTTATTTTCTATGCAGTACTGGCCTGTGTTATTGGGGGAATTATTGGAAATCTGATTGGATTTATTGTCCTTCCAAAAGTAATTGAAATCATTATAAGCAACCTGTATGTGATACCGACGTATAAGCTGTCCTTCAGCTTTGGCTATAGCCTTGCCGGCTTTGGACTGTTTCTACTTGGCATTGTAGGTGCAACTGCCATCTCATGCGCTGAGATGCTGCACCAGCGTCCTGCAGAACTATTGCGTCCGAAGGCTCCTAAAGCAGGAAACCGTATTTTGCTGGAACGTATTCCTTTCATTTGGAAAAGGCTGAATTTCCTGAATAAGGTAACCTGCCGTAACTTATTCAGATATAAGAAACGTGCCATCATGACCATTGTGGGAATTTTAGGTTGTACCATGCTCATCGTGCTTGCCTTTGGTGTAAAGGATACTGTTGGTGGGCTGATGTCTGACCAGTTTGATAAAGTAACTGTATACGATGCCATCGTAGCGACAGATAAATTGAATGTAGAAGAAATGAACAAACTCGCCAACGAGTGGACGGCCTCGAAAAATGTGAAGGATGAGCTTCAATTGCAGATAAAAACCTTTACTCTGAGAAGCAGTAGCAGCAGTTTAGATATTACTGTGCTTGTGATACCGGATGGTGCGGATTTGGAACCCTATATTCACCTATATAATTCCAAAACTCATGAGAAAATGGTCATTCCCAATAATGGCCTTGTTGTAACAAAAAATGCAGCAAAAAAACTTGCTCTGACTGCTGGAGACATTGCTTCCCTGCAAAATGAGGATAATTTGGAGCATGATTTTCCAGTGGCTTTTGTAGCAACAAACTATGCAGGTAATTACGTATACATCAGTGAAGGTTGCTATCAGGCAGCCTTTGGTGATTATTCAAGCAACTCATTCCTACTGAATTTAACTGATAAAATGGAGGGGCAGAAATGGCTGGATGCCCTCAGTGATGACAGCAGAATCATAAGCGTCAGCAGTAGTCAATCGATAAGAGATGCCTTTAATGATGTATACAGGCTAATAAACATGACAGTTTACCTCTTGATTAGTATGTCAGCAGTATTGGCTCTGACAGTTTTGTTCACACTGTCTAATATCAACATAAGCGAGCGAGAGCGAGAACTTGCCACTATCAAGGTTCTTGGCTTTCAGAACGGAGAAGTATATTCATATGTAAACAGGGAAACCTTTATACTTACTTTATCGGGTATTCTTTGCGGTCTACCGGCAGGCTTTGGCATAACCTATGCCATTCTTGCCAATGTCAGCATTGCAGGTATGGCATTCAAGGTTCGCGTTTCTCTGCTCTCTTTTCTTATAGCGGCGGCTATTACGCTGATTTTTGCCTTATTAGTAAACAAAGTTACCAACAAGGACTTGCGGGAAATAAACATGGTAGAAGCATTAAAGAGTGTGGAGTAAATTGAACCCGAGAACAGATATGATGAATTGCTAAAAAGCTTATGATACAATATAATCATTATTAACTGAAAAGCTTCAATGAACAGACCTATTTATTTATCAGTTTTTATCAATTTTTAGATGGGCAGAATTCTAAATATGTATAAGAAAGGATGTAAGGAGATGGGTTATTTTGAAGAGTTATTTAATGATTATTTAATGGACGATTTTTTGAAAGCCTTTAAAGAATATCAGCTGATAAATGATGTAAAGGGCAGAGAGGTTTTTTTCAGGAACTTTTTTGTCGGAGAAGACAGTAAAACTTTACTTATTAGAAACTGGAATGCCTTTAAAAGAACCTGTAAGGAGTTAGTCAGGCTGGGTTATTATTCATCCATAGTCACGTTTATGTATGGTGTATTTTTTCATGGTAATAAATATAACCTGGAAATGATAAAGAATAAGCTGCAGGAAGTTTCCTTGCCCAATGGCAGTAACTTGGCCGAACTATGCAAGGATTTCTATTTATCAATGCAAAGAAATCCAGAACAAAAGGCTAGGTATCCTGAGGACCTTGATATTTATGATGGGTCAGCTGAAGACTATTTTGATATGCACTCATATTCACCCCAGCTTATATCGCTCTCATTGCCTAAGTATTTACTAAAAAATCTCTATGGTATTGATATTGATATTGAGAATTTAAATGAAACAGACATTGATATATTGGTGAAAAAAGTCATTGAAATAAAAGCTGAGGAATACGAAAAAGAAAATGAATATATAAGCGAAAGAAATCTTGAAATTGAGGAAACAGAGAAAAATGCAAAGGGTCAAATGCGTTTCCCTCGAATTGTCAGAAAAAAATATAATGACTTCGATAGAAAAATAATGATACCGGGCACTTTACTTGATTTATTTATAGCTGCAGAATTAACCAATCAGGTTGGCATATGCTACTATAT
>JAEZIV010000465.1 GCA_023436515.1 Bacillota bacterium | reverse complement strand
GAAACAGAGCCTACGTTACCGCTCCCCCCCACATAAACCGCATACCAATCCCCCAGCTTCCCCATTACTGTTACCTTCTGATTTTTACTTAGCTTGCATATAATATCAAATTTAGTATCGGGTCCGGTTCGTAAATTCACCCCATTTGCGGTAATTGAGCCCGTGCTGACCTCAAGCTTCTGATAAGCCTCCGAAGCGGCTGCCATGTATTGGTCGGTACTGACGGGCAAAAAGGTAAATGCAAATATGAGTAAAACTGTAGCTAAAGTTAATATTTTTTTACTTCTCAATAAAACCCCTCCTCAAAATATTCGTATCTGTATTCCAGCATTATCATCCCATGGAATATTAAACCACACAGAATTATTATTGACAGGTTTTGTATAAATATTTACATTTCTTAAAAAAATAAGCTCCGGATTACTCCGGAGCTTATTCATATTCAATGCTTTTATTTATTATGATTAATATGCTTTTCCCCAATATACCATTGACTTGGCAGGCTTGCCACAGCACATACAGCTATGAGAAAGGACTTCCTGCTCAAAAGGCATACACCTAGCTGTTGCACCGGTTTTATCCTTAACCATATCCTCACATGCCTGTTCACCGCACCACATTGCTTTAACAAAGCCCGGTGTAGAATTAATGATTTGCTCAAACTCCTCCAAGGTAGTTGCCGTATAGGTTTTTTTATCCCTCAATTCCCTCGCTCTATCAAGAAGAGATACTTGAATTTCCTCAAGCAGCTTACCTACCGTCTCCTCAAGTTTGTCCATTGAGACAAATATCTTTTCTCTTGTATCCCTTCTCACAAGGACCACGTGATTCTTCTCAATATCCTTGGGGCCTACTTCCAGACGCAGGGGAACACCCTTCATTTCATATTCTGCGAACTTCCAACCAGGCATCTTATCGCTATCGTCGATCCTCACCCTGAATTTAGAAGATAATCCTGTCAGAAGCTCATTGGCCTTTTCCAGAACACCTTCCTTATGCTGAGAAACAGGAATAATAACCAGTTGTGTGGGTGCCACTGCCGGTGGTAAAACCAAGCCACTGTCATCCCCGTGGACCATTATTATTGCCCCAATCAGACGTGTAGTTACTCCCCAAGAGGTCTGATGAACATATTGTAGCTGATTGTTTTTGTCAGTATACTGAATCTCAAATGCTCTTGCAAAGCCGTCACCAAAATTGTGTGAAGTTCCTGACTGAAGCGCTTTCCCGTCATGCATCAGACTTTCAATAGTATAGGTAGCCTTTGCACCGGCAAATTTCTCCTTGTCAGTTTTTCGTCCCTTTATAACGGGGATAGCCAACACATTTTCACAAACCTCAGCGTATACGTTGAGCATTTTTATAGTCTCTTCCTGAGCCTCATCTGCAGTGGCATGCGCTGTATGTCCTTCCTGCCACAAAAACTCAAGCGTTCTTAAAAATGGTCTTGTAGTCTTTTCCCATCTAACTACGGAGCACCATTGGTTATAGAGCTTGGGAAGATCCCTGTATGAATGTACTATGTTTGCGTAATGTTCACAGAACAAGGTTTCGGAGGTAGGTCTGACACAGAGCCTTTCGGTTAGCTTTTCATCCCCGCCGTGAGTTACCCAGGCAACCTCAGGCGCAAACCCTTCAACATGCTCCTTTTCCTTTAATAACAGACTTTCAGGGATAAACATTGGCATATATACGTTTTCATGGCCTGTGGCCTTAAATCTTGTGTCTAATGCCTTCTGAAGGTTTTCCCATATTGCATAGCCATATGGCTTTATTATCATGCAGCCTCTGACACTGGAGTAGTCAACAAGCTCAGCTTTCTTAATTACGTCGGTATACCATTGGGCAAAATCATCATTCATTGGTGTTATTGCTTCAACTAATTTTTTATCCTTTGACATTCGAACCTCCGGGAGCCAATAGCGGCCAAATTATTGTTCATTTTACTTTTCCTGATCCGCTTTGCGGCGAATAAATGATGCCCAACCTTAAGTAATTTCATTCTGATCAATTACCGGAAAGCATCAACTAATATTATATAATATATGTAACAGATAATGTCAATACACTTGAAGTGACAATAGGTGTATATTATAATGTGCTTAATCTACTTATAAGGGAGGCTTCCAATGAAAGTCGGTATAGGTCAGGACAGTCATAGATTTGATTTTGAAAATAAAAACAAGGTTTTCAAGCTTGGAGGGGTTACTTTCGACGGAGTTACGCCTTTAGCAGGAAACAGCGATGCCGATGCAGTTCTGCACGCACTAACAAATGCCATTTCGGGAGTAACCTGTGTAAATATTCTGGGAAGAATAGCTGACGAAATGTGTCAGAAAAGAGGTATTACAGACAGTTCCGAATATCTTAAGGAAGCTTTAAAATATCTGGTCGATGTTAAAATAGTACATGTATCAATATCAATAGAATGCTCCTACCCAAGAATTACACCCAAAATACCTGAAATGAGGAGAACTATCGCCTCACTCCTTGGAATACCTGAAAACAGTGTGGGTATCACTGCAACCTCCGGAGAAGGCCTGACACAATTCGGCCAGGGCCAAGGAGTCCAGGCATTTTGTATAGTGACTGCTCTTTAGAGCAGTCACTTGGTACGAGCTCTTTAGAGCAGTCACTTGGTTACGCATTATTTATTGCTCATCAGTATAGATTCACCTATTATCAAATCCTCAGGGGTAGTAATTTTTATGTTTTTATAGTCTCCCTCAATAATTTTAACCGGCAGTCCAAGCCTTTCAACCAGCATCATGTCATCTGTACCTATGTAATTATCTCGTATAGCTTCCTCATGAGCCTTAATTATAGTGATGTATTTAAAGCATTGTGGTGTTTGAATACTCCAAAGAGTGCTTCGATCAGGCGTTGCTTCCACAAAGCCCTCACGGTTTGATATCTTAACTGTGTCCTTAAGTCTGACTCCAACCCCGCATGCACCATAGCTTTTTGCGCCATCAATGCCATCAATTATATTATCCTGTGATACAAAAGGTCTTGCCCCATCATGTATCAAAACAATTTCACACCTGCTGTCCACAGAGCAAAGCCCTTTATAAACCGAGTTTTGTCTCTCGGCACCACCGCTGACCAGCCCTTTTACTTTGGAAAAGCTGTACTTGTCGATTATCTCACGCTTACAATATTTTATATCCTCTTTATTAATAACTACCACTATATCATCTATCAGTTCACAAGCTTCAAAGGCAGCTATTGTTCGCGCCAGCACCGGAATTCCGCACAGTTCGATATACTGTTTGTTTATGTCAGACTTCATTCTTGTGCCTCTGCCTGCAGCCGTAATAACTGCAGAAACCCTGCACTTGTGTCCAGTCTCTATATTATTCAAATATTCCTCGCTCCTGTACTATTTGTTTGGCTTGGCAAAAACCATTCTTCCCGCTGACGTTTGCAGAACACTTGTAACCAAAACCTGAATAGTTTCTCCCAAATACTTTTTGCCGCCTTCTACAACAATCATTGTTCCATCATCCAAAAATCCAACACCCTGCCCGTTTTCCTTGCCATCCTTAACAACCTGAATGCTCATTTCCTCACCGGGCAGTGCTATCGGCTTAACAGCGTTGGCTAGCTCATTTATATTCAGAACCTTTATCCCCTTTAAGGCTGCAACCTTGCTGAGGTTATAATCAATTGTAACCAATTTTCCCTTTAGCTTTAGTGACGCCTTTAATAGCATTTCATCTGCTTCGCTATTTTGAAAATCAAACTCCTCAATCCTTACACAAAGATTGCCGTCCTTTTGCAGAAGATTCAAAATATCCAGTCCTCTTCGGCCTCTGGCTCTTCTGAGGTTGTCAGAAGAGTCTGCGATATGCCTAAGCTCCTCCAATACAAAAGAAGGTATTATCAAATCTCCCTCCAGAAAACCTGCTGAGCAGATTTCCATAATACGTCCGTCAATAATAGTGCTGGTATCCAATATTTTGGGGGTATTTGAATATCCCCTTGTATCCTTGAACAAATCAAATATATTATCATTTCTCTTTCTGAGAGAAAGCCCTACTCCAATACAACCAAATAATACATTGATAATAACTGCAAAAGGAACCCCTATTATCTGAATTTTTATGATCGGTATGCTTATAAGATTTGCCACAATCAAACCCACAATAAGGCCAAGTGCACCTAGAAGCATCTCTGAAAGTGTGATAGTTTGAATTCTGTTCTCGATTTTATCGGTAAATGTACCGACAAACTCAATGATTTTTGCCGCCATGAAATAAAACAGAAAGCATAGGGACAGCGTGAAAAAAACAAAAACGGCAACCCGCAAGTTTTCGTTAACCTTCAATTGGTGTAGTATATTTGTTGTCTGTAAAATAGTAAATCCGGTAACAGCACCTAGAATGGAAAAAGAAATTTTTATTATTCTGTTCAGCACATTAAATCTCCTTCAAAAGGTATTTTAGGTCAGCCATGCAGTAGATATTCATGAATTTTGTTTTCTACTTCCCGCTGATTTAATCCTTTTGCAAGAACCAACTCGCTTATAAGTATTTGCTTTGCACTATTCAACATTTTTCTCTCACCTGTAGAAAGTCCTCTTTCTCTTTCTCTTTGCATAAGAGACCTAACAACTTCTGCCACTTCAAAAATGTTACCACTTTTTATCTTAACCATGTTTTCCCTGTATCGTTTATTCCAATTTGAAGATAATTCATGTTGATTGCTGCCGAGTACAGAAAAAACCTTATCGGCATCTGTGATACTGATAACGTCTCTAATGCCTATATCATCAACATTATTTGTGGGTATCATTACCTTCAGGTCACCTATTGGAATCTTCATAACATAATAGCTGCATATCTTACCAAGTATTTCCCGTTCCTCTATAGATTCAATAATTCCTGCACCGTGCATAGGATATACAATTTTGTCTCCTACGTTATACATAGTACCCTCCAAATAACTAAGCAAATAATCTTCGTCTTTTGTATATCCGGACCGAAAATATAATGAAACATATTTTCACTCCTCACGAATTCCTGGAGATATTTTGGATTTCCTCGCCAAGCTATGTACATTTTCAAATACAGATTTAGATTATTAATTTCCGAACAATATTAACATGGTGATTTAATGCTAAAATACTAAAAACGCACCATTGTATTTTGAGTGCGTTTGATTGTCGAATACATTAAATTGTCCCTGTTCAGTATTTATATCTTATAGGACAAGTATACTACAAAAATTAGTTCTTTGTCAAAAGGGAAGGGGAATAAAATTAATTTTTTCATAAAAATTGTAAAATAATTGTTTTTGTTTGACAGCATACATTCCTTAAAAGTATAATAAAAATAGACATCCAAATTTCGAGGTGAATCACATATGAAGGATATACTTATTGATGATTTTCAATATACAGCTCAGGAGCTTTTAGTTAGAAACAAAAGTATTCTTGATTTGATAACGAAGTTCCAGGATTCAAATTCCAGAGTAAACAGAGCTATTATAAAGTCTGTTACTCAATGCGGGTGCTTGACCATATCCGCTCATAAGCAGGATATACCTGAAGAAGCCAGCTTCGATGAAATGAAGAGTTCGGCTGCTGCTCACGTAGAAGGCACCCTTTGCGAGAATTGCAGGGATGCTGTTGAAAGAGATATGGGCAGAAATGTATTTTATCTTGCCTCACTGTGCAATGCCCTTGACTTAAACATGTACGATATTATACTAAAGGAAAATGACAGAATCCGCATGCTTGGTAAGTATAATTTAAGATAGTTATTAAGATTAATAAAAATGCCGACAGCTAGTCGGCATTTTTTATATCTTGCGCTAACAAAACATTACTTTTGAAAAGTGAGCCTTATAACCTCCTGTAAGGATTTACATTCAATAATCTCAATATTTTTTATGTCTGTGGCTCTTATTATGGCATTTTTTGCTATGTAAACCTTTTTAAAACCTCTCCTGTCCAGCTCCCTTATTCTGAGTTCAAGGGAGGGCACTTTTTTTAACTCACCTGTCAGTCCCACGTCAGATATAAATGCGGTATCGTTTGGTATCTCCTTGTCATAGACCGAGGAGACAATGCTCATTAGAATGGACAGGTTTACTGCCGGTTCTTTAAACTTCAAGCCACCCGTGGTTTTAATAACAACATCCTTGTCATACAGAGAAATCTTACCTCTTTGCTCAAGTATGGATATAAGTGTACTCAGCTGTTCCCTTCTGACACATTCACCGATCCTGGAAGGGAATGGTGTAAAGGTTTTAGATACAAGACTCTCTATTTCAACTATAATAGGTCTGGAACCATCCTTTACAACTGTGAGCGCACTTCCTGAAACCAACTCATTACCATCTCTCATTGTCATAAAAAACTCAGAGGGATTATCAATTGATACAAGGCCCTCCTCGGTCATGGAAAAATACCCTCTTTCACAGGTGCTTCCAAACCTGTTTTTGGTTACAGAAAGGCCTCTGAGTTCCTCTTCATTATCCCCATCCAAAACAAGCACCGCATCCACAAGATGCTCTAGTGATCGAAGGCCTGCTATTTCTTCATTTTTATTCATCTGGCCTACCAAGAAAACAGCTCTTGGTCTTGAGGGATCCTTCGCCAGCTTAAGAAGCTCGTTAGCGCATTCCATTGTCTGGGTGGGCGAACCTGCCCTTGATCCGGGGAAAGCTTCCAGTACAAAGGTCTGAATACTGTCTACAATAAGAAGGTCGGGATCAACCTGCCCCACCACCTCAAGAACATTATCCATACTATTGTCAGAATATACCCAAACTCCTGTTTCAATCCTGTCAAACAGCCTGTCCGCTCTGCTTTTTATCTGACTTTCGCTTTCCTCTCCTGAAACATATAGAACCTTTAAGCCAGCTGCTGCAATATCTGCGGCCACCTGCAAGAGGAGTGTGGATTTTCCCGCTCCCGGCTTGGCTGTTATAATTGTTATGGAATCCCGGACAATACCTC